>CAXSDU010000157.1:0-6993 GCA_964236165.1 uncultured Parafilimonas sp.
ATTAAATTGGGAATTGTGGCAGGGACCTGCGCCGCGCAAAGATTATAAAGATAATTTGGTACATTATAACTGGCATTGGTTCTGGCATTGGGGCACAGGTGAAAGCTGTAATAATGGTACACATGAAATAGATTGCTGCCGTTGGTTTTTAGGTGCCGAATATCCAACGAAAGTTACATCTGCCGGCGGACGTTATGCATTTAAAGATGACTGGCAAACAACCGATACGCAGGTTGCCACATTTGAATTCGGAAATGATAAATCAATAACTTGGGAGGGAAGAAGCTGTAATAATTATCCTGTTGAAGGGCAGAGTCGTGGTTTTATAATTTATGGTGATGGCGGAACATTGGTGAATGATGGTGGTGGCGCTTATAAAATTTTCGACATCAAAAACAAATTGGTAAAAGAAGTTGACACTGATGTAAAAGCCGAAGCAAATAATCTTGTAAGTTCAACAGGCAATCTTGATCTGTATCATTTTCAAAATTTTGTTGATACTGTTAGAGGTGATGCAAAATTAAATTCACCTGTAAATGAAGCCAGTAAATCTGTGTTGCTTTGTCATCTTGCAAATGTTGCGCAACGTACCGGAAGAGCATTGCATTGCGATGCATCGAACGGGCATATTTTGAATGATAGTGACGCAATGAAATTATGGCAACGTGAATACGAAAAAGGTTGGGAGCCGAAGGTGTAAATTATAATAATTGCAAATAATAATATTTCAATAAAGTAGATTAAAACTTTTATAACTTTTAATTGTTTTAATTTTTTGAAATGTCAAAATTATTTCTCTCTGCAGAATGGCTCAATCTTTTAATGGCGAATTATGTTGTTGATCCTGCAATATTGAAACCTTATCTTCCTTATTATACAGAACTTGATACATTTAAAGGCGAACATTATGTAAGCCTTATAGGTTTTTTATTTCAAAACGTAAAAGTGCGTGGTATAGCATTTCCTTTTCATACAAATTTTGAAGAAGTAAATCTGCGTTTTTATGTGCGTTATAAAGAAAATGATAATTGGAAACGTGGTGTTGTTTTTATGAAAGAAATTGTTCCCCGACGCATGATAAGTTTTATCGCTAACACTTTGTATGGTGAAAACTATGCAACGCATAAAATGAAGCATGAATGGATAGAAACAGAAAATGAATTGCATGTAAATTATAAATGGAAAGTTGGTCACGAATGGAATCATATCAATTGCATTGCAGAAAAAAATCCTAAAAAAATTATCGAAGATTCAGCAGAAGAATTTATTACTGAGCATTATTGGGGTTACACTTTTATCAACAAACAAACTACAGGCGTATATGAAGTTGCGCATCCAAAGTGGAAAATTCATACAGTAAAGAGTTATAATATAATTTGTAATACAAAAGAATTATATGGTGAGATATTTGTTCCATTTTTAAATCAAACACCACAATCTGTTTTTCTTGCAGAAGGTTCTGCAGTACAGGTAATGAAAGGCGATAAAATCGTTAAATAATAAAACAACTTACTACTTCAGCTCTTTAATTTTTATACTTCTGAAACTTACTTCGTTTCCATGATCCTGTAAAAGAATATGCCCTTCTTTTGCTTCACCAAAATGATCCCATATTTTGTATTTGCTGATGAAAACTAAATGTTCAAATTCTTTTGAGCCGCGTTCATATTCCAACACTTTTATTCCGTTTAGCCAATGCTCTACATGATTGTTTGGATATACAATTATTCTTCCCCAATTCCATGTGCCCGGCGGATTAAAATAGCGTTCATCTTTTTTCGCAGGAATCATATCATACAATGAAGAAAGTGTGCGGTCACCATTTCTTCCCATTTTTGCATCAGGATGTAACTTATCATCAAGCACCTGGTATTCTAAACCAATCGCAGAGCTGTCACTCTTTTCTTTTAATGTAACAAAATATTTTACACCACTGTTTGCAGCGGGTGTTGTTTTAAATTGAAAACTGAGATCAAATGCACTGTATTCATCTAATGTAACAATATCTCCTCCATCTTTTCCCTGTTCGCCGTTTGCTTCCATAACAGTTATCATTCCGCTGTCAATCCGCCAGCCATGATCTGGAAATTCTGTTTTAAAAGCGCCACGCCAGCCTTCCGAATTTTTTCCGTTAAATAATAATTTCCAGCCATAATTTGCTTCTTGTTGCGAAAGATTATTTGGAATCATGTTTACAACGAATACGTCCTTTGGAAACGGCGTTGATGCGAGATCAGTTGTTTTTATCCTGAGATTTTTCCAGTACATTTTTTTGCCGGCCAAAGAGGGATTTGGAACAGCATGAACCTGCAGAGCAATAAAGCCATCATGCGAAACCGAATCAATTAAATAGGAAACAGGTTTATCATTCAGCCATGTTTTTATAGTATTACCAATCGCTTCAACTTTATAATGATTCCATTCGCCCACTTTAAATAAATTTTGCGCCGGTGGATTTAATGTAACCTGATACAACCATCCTCGTCTGCCTTCTTCATAAACACCTGCGCTCCATTTTCTTGCAGATGGATCTTCTTCTATTTGATATCCATACACTCTTCCTTTATTGTTGCCATTAATTTCATCAGCATTAAAATGACTTCTTAATTGTACGCCACTATTACTTGCTGTATCATCAACCTTGGCATCAAACTCTAAAATAAAATCGCCATAATTTTTTTCTGTTGTAAGAAATGTATTGGGCGAGCCGGCAACTGTTGTTCCAACGATCATGTTGTTTTCTACTGTGTATTCGCCTAAACCAACCACGCGTTTCCATCCATCTAAATCTTTTCCATCAAACAAACTTGTAAAATCATTTTGTGCAAATAATAATAATGAAGAAATCAAACAAATAAAAAATACAAAACATTTTTTCATGCGGAAGCGTTTAAAGTGAAGGTAATAATGTTTTTAATTTATATGAGAACAACTAACACTTAAGCAAACAATTTGCGTTTGCTTTATTTCTTTAATTTAAGATGTTATTTTTTTTATAGTACACTATATAAATTAATATTCTGTAATGAATTTAAAATATTCAATAGTAACATTCTTCATTCCAACTTAATTTAATGCGGAATTGATTTTAATAAACTGCATTCTTATATTTGAACACATTAAACAATTGCCATGAAAAAAATCTGCCTGTTTGCTTTTGCTATAATTTTTATTTCAACAATATCTTTTGCTCAAACAACTTACCAGCAAGATGCTAAAATGAATAAGTATGTTAGTGATCTTATGAGCAAGATGACAATCGATGAAAAGATTGGACAATTAAATCTTGTTACACCCGGTGGTGCAGTTACAGGTTCAGTTGTAAGTACCGATGTTGATGGCAAAATTCGTAACGGGCAGGTTGGCGGAATATTTGGAATTAATGGTCCCGATCAAATTCGCCAGGCACAAGATATTGCTGTGAAAAATTCGCGCATTCATATTCCACTATTTTTTGGACTTGATGTAATTCATGGTCATAGAACAATTTTTCCAATTCCATTAGGCTTATCATGTTCATGGGATATTCCAATGATTCAGCAAAGCGCACGTATCGCTGCAACAGAAGCTGCTGCTGATGGATTGAACTGGGTATATTCTCCAATGGTTGATATTGCACGCGATCCGCGCTGGGGAAGGATTTCAGAAGGCTCAGGTGAAGATCCATATCTCGGTTCATTGATTGCCGGTGCAATGGTGCGTGGTTACCAGGGCAACAATCTTACTGCAAATAATACGGTAATGGCTTGCGTAAAACATTATGCATTATATGGTGCCGCTGAAGCAGGTCGCGATTACAACACAGTTGATATGAGCCGCATAAAAATGTATCAATATTATTTGCCACCTTATAAAGCTGCGGTTGATGCTGGTGTTGGAAGTATTATGAGTTCGTTTAATGAAGTAGATGGTGTTCCTGCAACTGGTAATAAATTTTTATTGACAGATGTGTTGCGCAATCAATGGGGTTTTAAAGGTTTTGTAGTGAGCGATTATACATCAGTAAGCGAAATGATGAATCACGGAGAAGGCGGTCTGCAGCAGGTTTCAGCGCTTGCATTAAATGCAGGGTTGGATATGGATATGGTTGCTGAAGGTTTCCTCAGTACATTAAAAAAATCTTTACAGGAAGGTAAGGTTACACAAAAACAAATTGATGATGCATGCAGAAGAATTCTTGAAGCAAAATATAAAATGGGTTTGTTTGATGATGCTTATCGTCACGATGATACGCAACGCGCTTCAACACAAATTTTAACCGACAGCAACCGCATGGCGGCAAGAAAATTTGCAGAGCATTCATTTGTTTTATTAAAGAACAGCAATAACGTTTTGCCATTAAAAAAATCAGGCACAATTGCATTGATTGGCCCACTGGCAGATAACCAAAGAAATATGTTAGGCACTTGGAATATTCGCGGACAATACAACGAAGACATAACAGTAATGCAAGGCATAAAAAATATGATTGGTAATGACGTAAATGTGTTGTATGCGAAAGGCGCAAATATTAGTGATGATTCAATGCTTGTTACTAACATAAATAATTTTGCAAAAGAAATTGATGTTGACAGCCGCACGCCGCAACAAATGATTGATGAAGCTGTTGCTACTGCAAACAAAGCAGATGTTGTAGTTGCTTGTTTGGGAGAAGCGGCAGATTTTAGTGGCGAAGCCAGCAGCATGAGCAATATTGGTTTGCAACAAAGCCAGGAAAATTTATTGAAAGCATTGGTGGCAACAGGCAAGCCTGTTGTTATTGTTTTATTCAATGGCAGACCGATGACTTTGCCGTGGGAAGATAAAAATGTAACTGCTATGCTTGATGTTTGGTTTCCCGGAACCGAAGCCGGCAATGCAATTGCTGATGTGCTGTTTGGAAATTATAATCCTTCCGGAAAAATAACCGCAACGTTTCCGCAGAACGTTGGGCAAATTCCAATTTATTACAATCATAAAAACACAGGTCGTCCGTTGAATCCGGGCGATGGTCATAAATTCAAATCAGATTATTTAGATGTAACCAATGAACCTTTATATCCATTTGGTTATGGATTGAGCTATACCAGTTTTTCTTATGGAGATATTCGCTTAAGCAAAGCAGAAGTTAGCGGAACACAAAGTTTAACGGCAACTGTTACTGTAACAAATAATGGAGATTATGATGGCGAAGAAGTAGTGCAAATGTATTTGCATGATAAAGTAGCCAGCATTACACCTGCTGTAAAAGAATTAAAAGGTTTTCAGAAAATATTTTTAAAGAAAGGAGAAAGCAAACAGGTTTTATTCAATATTAATCACAGCGATTTAATGTTTTATGATAATGATTTAAAACTTGTTGCAGAACCCGGCGAATTTGAAGTGATGATTGGTGGTAATTCGAGAGATGTGAAGAGTGCTGCGTTTACGTTGAAATGATTATACTTTGTTGAAAAGATTTAAAATGCTCTTGTAAAAACAAGAGCATTTTAATTATGAATGAAAGAAGTATTTTTGGATAGATCTTAAAAAAATATAATTGACAAAAAAATTAAAGAATAATATAACCAAAACCTGTTTAGCTATTTTAGTTATTGCTGCTGGCGTATTAATTCCTTATTGGTGCACTAAATCCCAACCATCAACGGTTAATAATTTTAATAGTTCAGATAGCAGTCAACAAAATAATAACACTGGTTCAGGGCAACAAACTATAAACAACAATAAAAAATGAGATTTTTATTTGTAATTTTTGTTATGTTGTTAATTACAAAATTGACTTTTCCTCAACAAAGAAAAACGTTTATCAGTAAGGATTCATCCAAACAATATAATAATACCGGTTCAGGTCAACAAGTAATAAATAATAATTATTATACAATGAATAATAATTACAATTATCAGTTAACTCCAAAGGAGAATGCAATAAATGCTACGAGAGGGTTTTTTAAAAAAAGAAAGGACACAAGTTCTAAATCTCCGGTTATTGTATTGGGCACAGAAACATTTCACGATGTTTATATAGATGCAGGTTCACGTTCAGAGCCGAAAGAACAGATTAATGCATATCGGGTAAAAGGTCAGATTTTAATTAACGCAGTGATAAGGGATTCAAAAGGTGATGAAGTTGCACATATTACTGGTAACACTTGGGAAATAACAAATACTCAAAGTATTGAGTATAACAATGACGAAAACGGATTGGAAATAAGAAGTGGGAAAGATGTTATATTCCAAATAAACATAACAAAGGATACCGTTTTTTGTTATGGAATGCTTTGCAATGACAAGGGGCAATGCAGTTATTATGCTCCAAACGAGCCATTCACTACCCCATTTAAAATACAAGATGCAACACAAAGATTTGTTTTGCCGGATGACTACGATATACCACCTCTATTTGAATATCCTCGCTTTGAAAATTTGGGAGTTAGAGCAAAACATTCTTAAGAATATAATTTAAACTTTATCTTTCTTAGTTTGTAATAATCTGTTGCCACAAATCTTTTTGTTGAATAAATTTTCTTAGTTCAGCGGCTACCCGATTGACGCGGAAAGCCCACAGCTGAAGCCTTTGTGCAATAGCTTTTGTGGCGAGGACTTGCAGCGAAAAGCGGGAACTGTAGTTGAGTCGAAAGACGAACGATAAGAGCCCCCAATAAAAAATTCTTAAAATAAAAAATCTTAAAACAAGAAAGGATAAGTTCAAGTATATAGACCTGTTAGGTTTTTAAAACCTAACAGGTTGTTTGTTTTAATTCTGCGAGTGCAACGCAATCCTGTTTCCTTCGCTGTCAATAAAGAAAGCCACGTAATCAATCTTCGTTATCATCCACTTCTAAGCATTACATTTTATTTACTTTCTAATGTGAGTACATCATTTATACACGTCTCTAATTATACTTTTCAATGTATTATTTCCTGTAGATTTTAAAAAAGTAAAATCATGTTTTAAGCTCGCATAAAAATTTGAATGCTTAATGCAATGCATTTAAAATTTATACCATTTTGTTT
>CAXSDU010000158.1:0-6905 GCA_964236165.1 uncultured Parafilimonas sp.
CCAGCTTGACAAAGTGAAACAAACAACAGGAACTTCGGTTTGCCAAATAATGAAAGAAGCCATTCTGATAATACAAGAGCTTATTCTCCTATAATAGGTGGAGTACAATTAACACCCAATACCTATATTCCTACTTCAGTCGCTAATCGAGGTTTTGCCCAAACGCCATATCCCAAAGGTTCTTTTGTACGACAATTTAGAACAGTAAAAACAGAAACATATGTAAGGGTTTCAAATTCTATTAAGGGAATACGCGGTCAGTGGCTTGTAAAAGCAAACAGTATTCAAGGAATGACGCCTCAACAAATACAGCAAAATCTTGCATTACCCGAAAATCCAACTCAAGTCGGAGAAGTTACTGTACCCGAAGGTACTTTGATGCGAGCTGGGCCAGTTGGAGGAAATGATTTTGGGCCTGGTAATCTTGGCATCACTCAATACCAGCTTATGGAGCCAATACCAAACTCAAGTTTTTCTACGCCAACAGCCATATCAACACCAGATGTTCAAATGCCTACAGATGTTCCAATTGAGCCGATAGAACCTATAGAACCTGAAATATTCCCTGAGATAATTCCGTAATATGACAAGCAATTATTACATACAGAAAAACAAATTGATTATTGATGATAATAATGAAGTCGCTTTTGATTTTCCTATTCAGGAATCCATTGAAATTGGAGACATGTTGATAGTTTATATAAGCTTATACGAAAAGGTTATGCCTTTAGAAGAAAATGTTTTTGGCGTAAGCTTATCAGAAAAAAAAATCAAGTGGCAAATTGAAAAGCGGAAATACCCTACAGGTGGGTATTCAAAAATGAAATGCCCTTTTGTTGGAATAAGCTTCAATGAAAATAAACTTTATCTGCATAACTGGTGTTCGACAACTTTAATAGTAGACCCTGTAACGGGGAAAGTGTTGGAGGAAAAAGAAACAAGATAAAATAAATGAATTATTATCAGCAAAGCCGCAGTGATGCGGCTTTTGTATTTTACTTTGTAATAAGATTTTTTTGCAGGTCAGCTTTAAGAACAAAAGCAGAAAGAAAATCCTTTACAGTGTCCTGTTGTTTATTAGAAAGCGATTGTACTTTAGTAAACATGTTGAGCAGTTCATTATCCTTCAAAGAATTTTTTACCTTCTCATCCTGTGTGCCGTAAATCAAAGTATCGGTGCTAACGTCTAAAGCTTCTGCAATTTTTTTTACTACATCAATAGAAGGCGCAGCCAGGTTGCGTTCATAGCGGCTTATGTGTGTGCTGTGTGTACTAATCATATCAGCAAGCTCTTGCTGTGATACATTTTTCTCAACTCTTATTTTTTTAAGATTATCCCCGAATTTGTTAGCCATAACAAGCATTTAAAGTAAAATAAACAACGAATGCAGCAATAAAATTAGCTCTAATGTAGGGCGATTGTATTAGCTGTGGATAAAAAGTAAACTTATCTGTTCTACATTAAAGAACAAATACTATAAGTTTGTGAACAAATCTGTTCAGTAAAAATTTTTCCACATGCAACAAAATCAAATAAACGCAGCGAACCCCGAAGCCATCACTTACAATACAGAGGAATTAGGCTACACCATTTTAGGAGGAATAAGATTAGAAGGCTTAGACCGATTGAGAGTAACGATAAAAATAGAAGTACTTAACAGAAAGTTCCAGCACTACTTAAACAACCCGGACATAGCAGCATTAGCGATACGCCAAAACTTAGACCTGTACAGCATTACACAGGTAGAGAAGTTAGCCAGGTTAATTGCAGACCGTTTGGAAGTTGGCGTAACAGCAGTAAGCAAAGACTTATCCGACATCACCAATGAATTAGAACGTTACAGATTACAACAGATAGAAAGCAAACAACAGGAACAAAGCAAAATAATAAAGCCACTTACCGAAGCAGAAAGAAAAGCAGCGATTGAATTTTTACAGCAACCAAATTTATTACAACGTACAAATGAACTCATAGGCAAAAGCGGCATTGTTGGTGAAGAACTGAACCGTTTAATCATGTGGTTAATCTATACATCAAGAAAAACAAACAAGCCTTTACACATTATCAGCATGGGCAGCAGTGGTACAGGTAAAAGCCATTTACAGGAGAAGGTTGCAGAGTTGATGCCTGATGAAGATAAAATAGAAATCACTGCACTTACAGAGAACGCCTTTTATTATTTTGATAAAGCAGAGCTCGGGCATAAACTTATTTTGATTGAAGACCTTGACGGCATATTATCAGCGTTGTATCCATTAAGAGAATTACAGAGCAAGCAGCGCATCAGCAAAACGGTAACGATAAAAGATAAGAACGGCAACACTAAAACAATACACTTAAAAGTATATGGACCTGTTTGCATTGCAGGATGCACAACAAAAGAAAGCTTGTATGAAGATAATGCCAACAGATGTTTTTTAATACACCTTGATGAAACGAGCGAACAAGATGAAAGAGTAATGCACTATCAAAGAAAAATCAGTGCAGGTAAAATAAACAACACTGATGAAACACAAGCCAGACAGCTATTGCAGAATGTTCAAAGAATATTACAACCTGTAACAGTTATCAATCCCTATGCTGAATTATTACAGATACCAAAAGAAGTTTTTAAACAACGCAGAACGAATGCACACTACTTAGCATTTATTGAAGTAATAACTTTTTATAAGCAGTATCAAAGAAGATGGACAGATGATAACACCGGAGAAATTATTTATGAACCAGGCAATGATGTGCCGCCATCAGGAAGCAGAGCATTTATTGAAACAACAATCGGGGATATAGAAGACGCAAATAAATTGATGAAAGAAATTTTATTAAGAAAGAGCGATGAACTAAACGGAGCTACCAGAAATTATTTTGAAGAACTGAAAGCATACATCATTAAAAGCAACCAGGGCAGCTTTACCGGCACATCAATCAGAAACCAATTAAGAATACCCATCAGCAGCGTAAAGCGTTACCATGCAGCTTTATTAGCGTCAGGCATGATAAGAAAAGTTGATAACCGAAATACAAAAGCTTATCATTATGAAATCGTAAGCAAAGAAGAATATACAAAACTGCAAAGCAGCATCAGCACTGCACTTGATGAAGCATTGAATAAAGTAAAGCAACAGTCCAACGGTTCAACATCAGCCCACAAACAAAATGAGCCAGGAAAGAGAAAGCAAATCAAAGTGTTAGAACAAGAGCTCACCGTTATCTAAGAACACATACCGCATAAAAATTATTGAGATGAAAACATTAACGCTGCACAGCGAAGCGTATCGCTACATTATTGCCTCGTTCAAAGAATGGCTGCAAACATTAGGGTACAATGAACAAACCGTTTACCAGTTACCGAACTACATACAGGAGTTTTTATTTTATGCTGAAACAAAAGGCTATGCAGGATTATATCAAATCAGCAATGACTTAATCAAAGAACATTATTACAAATTAAAATTAAGAACGAACAAAAGAAGTGGAGGCGGATTAAGCGCAGCATACCTTAATAAACATTTACAAGCCTATCAAAAGTTCAGTGATTATTTACGGCAGAACGGAAGATTAATCTTACCAAAGCTTGACATACAAACCGAAGAGGATACAAGTGAAGTAACAGACATCTTAACTCAACAAGAAATCAAACAAATTTTTGCAATCACTTATTTACTATACGAACAAAAGAAAAATGATAAAGGCATTGTTTACTATGAAGCGATGCAGCTAAGAGACAGAGCGATGCTAAGTATTTTTTATGGTTGCGGCTTACGAAGAAATGAAGCGGTGCATCTTAACATCAGCGATATACATTTTGAGAAAAAATTATTGCATACAAGAAAAGCAAAGGGTTATAAAGAAAGGTTTGTACCAGTTACAGCAACATCATTACAACACTTACAAAATTATTTATACGATGCAAGACCTTACTTCACGAGTGATAAGAACGAAGCATTTTTTGTAACACAATCAGGCAAACGTTTAGACGGTCAAATGATGTTGATACGATTAAAGCAACTGATACAATTAACAGGCAATGCAGAGTTAATAAAGAAAGATATACACCTGCATACATTGCGACACTCGATAGCAACACATCTTTTACAAAACGGGATGAAGCTTGAACGTATCAAAGAATTTTTAGGACATGACAGCTTAGACAGCACACAGATTTACACACATTTTTTAGAAACAGAAAAAACAACTCAACATGCATACAACATACAACCATGATAAGTTTAAAGAATGGTTGCTGCTGAAAAAATACAGCACTGCAACAGTTGAAAGTGTTATAAGAATAGTTGAATACTTTAGAACATGGGCAGCACAGGAAAACATTTTTGAGTTAGAAGAAATCTGTTATCAGGATGCAATGATGTTCATGCAATACAGCAGCAAACATGGAGCATCACAAAAAACAATTGCAAATTATTTACTGCACATAAGAAAATTTTATCAGTTCTTAATCAGTGAAAAATTAGTAAAAGAAAATCCGGTTGCTCATATAAAAGTGCAGGGTATCAAAAGAAAAATCTATTATGATATTTTAAACACAGAAGAATTACAAACACTCTATAACCTTTATCCAACAAGCATTACAGCAGCAGGAAAGAACATACCACCGCAACAGAAAAATATTTTATCAAGAAAAAGAAATAAAGTAATCCTAAGTCTTTTAATCTATCAAGGCTTACGGGTTGAAGAAGTTGCAGCATTAAGATTACAAGACTTACAATTACGTGAAGGAAAAATAACAATACACAGTCAGCGAAGAACAGCAGCAAGAACAATGAAATTAGAAAGCCACCAGGTTTACGAGATGATGGATTATGTACATGAAACAAGAAAAGAATTTTTAAAAGTTAATGATAGAACAGACAAACTTTTTTTACAATGGAAGCAAGGAGAAAATTTTTATGGCATTACTCAAATGATGTTATCACATCTTAGAAAAATAAACAGCAGAATAAAAAACTTTGAACAGATAAGAGCCAGTGTTATTACACAATGGTTGAAGCAATATGATTTACGAAAGGTTCAATACCTGAGCGGACATAAATATGTGAGTTCAACAGAAGATTATAAAGTGAATGTGATTGATGAATTACAAGACGATATAACAAAGTATCATCCATTATAAACTATAATTTTTTAAAAGTAAATTTGTAGAAAATGAATACAATGGCAAGTGTACTGGACAAAGAGTTAATACAATATTTTACAAGACTCAATGAACCGCAGAAAAAATCGCTGTTAGAAATGATAAAATCGTTTTTAAAATCCGGAAACGAGTCAATGGAAAACAGCAGCATTGAGCAATACAATAAAGAGTTAGACGAAGCAATGAACCGAATAGACAAAGGAGCATTTACTACTTTGGATGCGCTGGAAAAAGAAGCACAGGCATGGTAAAAGTTGTTATTGATGATGCAGCAAAGAAATCTTTGCAGGAAGCATATCTCTATATAAAGAAAGACTCTTTGCAGAATACAGAAAAAGTAAAAAGTGAAATACTTGCATCCATACGAGAACTGCTGAAAAACCCGGAGCGGCATGCACCTGATAAATACCGCCTAAATAATAATGGCTCTTACCGTGCTTATGAAATGTATAAATACCGCATCACTTACCATGTAAGCCCTACGGAAATCCGTGTAATACGGATACGGCATACCAAAATGAATCCGTTAGAATATTAGCCACCGCACAAAACACGGCTCGCAGCAAGCCAACACACAAAGCCAATGCGATTGCTGCTCTGCGGTGTTGCAGCCAGTTTTTATTGTCATGGTTTTTGTAAGCAGGCGCACTTGCACTCCTTTATTTTTTTGCAAACGAAATCTATTATTTTTTAAAATGTATTTGCAAAAAAATAAACCAGTGCAGCCAACACACGATAACAAAAACACACTCCAAAAAAACTGGCTGAAGCAACTTAAACATAAAGTGATCCTATAGGTTCGCTACGCATTTTTACACCCACGCTTATGCGAGGCATGCCAGCCCTTCGATAAAAATCCTATAGGCACTTTATGTTAAGTAGCCAACACCGCAGCGCACTGCAAAAAACAATGCCATCACACAAGAGAGCGTAGCTTATTGTTTTTTGCATTGCAGCCGTGCATGAACCCACGCACACCGGCGATAGAATAAGCATTAAGCAACAGAACAAAACATGAGCAGTAAGGCAATGATTTTTTATACTAAAAAATGTTTTGAGGTAATGAAGAAACCCGCATAAAAATGCAATAGCAAAGATACTGCGGCATGCCAGCGCACAACCCACGCACATAAGCTCACGCACAAGGCTGCCAAAAGACAGCAACCATAAACACAAGCCCAACGCACAAAGCCATCATTTATGTTGCTTCTGCTTTTGGCTTTGGCTCATGCCGCAAGTGCAGGTTGCTAAGCATTTTTTGCTGCATTTTATTTTTTATCACAATTAAATTTTATGACATGAAATGGTATTTACTGAAAGACAAAAGCAAACCAAAGTATGAGCAGTACAGCTTTATAAAAGCGCAGGAGGCTGAAGTGTTGAACTCAAATGTTATTAAAGATTTTTACCAACAGCAGGGCAAAGAGTTTATTGCAGAAGCTGACAGCTTAACGGCAATTATCCTGCACATGCAGGCTTTGCTGGAAGATGAAAAAGAACAATGAATGTAAAGCGGCTTGCGCCGCTTTTTTTGTTTTAATAAAAGCATGAATGCTTTATTTTTACAACAGTTCTTTGATAAAGGTAGCAGCAGGAAAAAATTATTTGTTGTTGAAGGAAGGCTTTAAAAAATCTGATGATTTTTTTGAAAAGGGATTATAGGAGAATGGAATTTTTTTATAAAAAAGTGTTCTTATTATTATCCGTTCGGCTTGACAATGGCAGGGATTAGTTCTAAAGCACTGAATTTTGGTT
>CAXSDU010000159.1:0-584 GCA_964236165.1 uncultured Parafilimonas sp.
AAAAAATATCTTGTTGTGGAAACAATCAGCAGCATGCATACGAGATTACCCATTGAAAAATTCGTGAGAATACACCGCAGTTACATTGTAAATAAAAACAGGATAGATTCTGTTCAAAAAAATAAAATTAATATTCAATCAGAAGAATTGCCTGTAGGCAAATTATACAAGCATGCTTTAGATTTTACAAATTAATCTGCTCATGAAGAAACTGCTTTTCATATTTTTTGTGTTATTAAATAGTATAACAGTTAGTGTAAAATCTCAGGCGCCTGATTTATCAAAATTTAATAACTATAATGATAAAATAAAAGCATGGCTTGATTACTGCAAAGTTTTGCGATTAAATAAAGATGGCGCAGCCAACAATTATATCCTTTTGCAAAATGCGGGCTTGAAAGGTTTGCAGTTAGTGAAACCGAATGATGATTCAGATAAAGCAAGTTTTAATTTATATACAGCGCTGGGATATTATTACCAGATAAAATTTGACAGCGCGCAATATTATTTTTATCAAAGCCAGCATAGCGCCCAACTTGCCAAAGCAATAAAATTAATTGCGGGCGCCAGCGAAGCATTGATGA
>CAXSDU010000159.1:594-6600 GCA_964236165.1 uncultured Parafilimonas sp.
CAATTGCAGCAATTTGATAAAGTTGAGGAATGCAAAAATCTTCTTCAGACAATTGCAGATACTACAAAAGATAAATTTATACTGCAGGATATTTATTCAGCGTTTGGCAGTTATTATCAACAAAAATCTTATTACAGCGCAGCGCAGGATTATTATATTAAGAGTATTCAGCTACGTGAAAAATATGTTGACACTACACAAGATTCAAAAGCAAAATTTGACTATGCCATTCAATGTGACCAGCTTTCCAAATTGTATCTTAATACACAAATGGCTGATAAAAGTCTTGCTGCGTTAAGACAAGGACAGCGTTTTGCGAACGTATCACCGGTTGTAAATAATCGTTTACTAAGTTCTTTTGTTGAAGCCTTTACTACATCCGGTAACATTGATTCTGCGTTGTATTATAATAATCTGCTTGCAGAAAATACAAAAAACCAATCTTCATTTCCATCAGAACTTGTTTCTTCCAATCTCAATATTGCCATTTATTATATTGACCATAAACAATATGACAAAGCGCTTCCTTATGCAGTGAAAGGAGATTCGTTAGCTGCATTAACGCAATCACCTTTTTTAATCTTCCAATCGCAAATGATAATGGGAAGATATTTACAGGAAACAGGCAAATATGAAAAATCAATTTCATTATTAAACCAGGCAACTCCTGTCGCGCAACAACTGGATAAAGGACTTTATTCTAACATATTAAAATACCTGGCGCTTGATTATAAAGGATTAAATAATGCTGCTACTTCTTTACAATATTATGAGCAATATGTTGACTTGCAGGATACACTTTCAAAAGAAAAATTATCAAGAACATTTGCAGACCTTGAAACGCATTATCAAACAAATGAAAAAGAGCAAAGGATTGTTTCTCTTAATCAAAAAAATAAATTAGATATTCTTGAGTTGAAGCAAGCTTCAAACACGAGAAATATTTTAATACTTGGTTTGATAAGCCTGGCAATTTTTTCTTTGCTGCTTTATCTCATTTATCGTAACAGGGAAAAATTAAATAAGCAACTCAATCTGCAAAAAACAGAATTGCAAACATTGAACACGCAACTTTCTGTTGCTAATGATACAAAGGCAAAATTATTTGGAATTATAAGTCATGATTTTCGTTCGCCGGTTAGCAGGCTTGCACAATTAATGCAACTGCAGAAGGAGCATCCTGAAATTTTGAATGAACAAACAAAACAAAAACATGAAGCCAGTATAAAAAAAGCAACCGAAAGTGTTTTGGAAACTATGGAAGACCTTTTGCTGTGGAGCAAAAGCCAGATGCAACAATTTACACCGAATGATAAGCCGGTTAATATAAGCGATGTTGTTTTGAAGGAATCAGATTTTTTGCATTCATCAATGGAAGAAAAAAATATTACATTGAATAACCAGCTTACATCAGATTATATTCAAACAACAGATGAAAACTTTATTGGTGTTATCATTCGCAATCTTTTGCAAAACGCAATAAAGTATAGTGATGCAAATACAGCAATTTCAATTACTGCTGATAAAAACCAATTGCTAATTATTAATAATGCAGCAAACGTAAATGCTGATGCATTAAACAACCAGTTAAACAATAAACAGGTCAGTAGCAAAATCTCCGGGCTTGGTTTGCAAATCATCAGCGACCTGGCTGCACAACTTAAGTTGAATATTTTTTTTGAAAAACAGGATGACCAAAACATTGCTGCAATAATTCGTTTTAAAAATTAATTGCTTCTTTTCGTTCGACGATTTAATCTATCCGTTTGTCGGTTATTGTATTCACACCAGTTACTATACATCAATTTTATGCGATAATAGTTGCAACATAAATTGATTAAACATGAAACAAAAAATTAGCTTACTCTTTATTGCGCTTGTAATGCTTGCATTGCAACCAAATTTTACGCAGGCACAATTTTTAAAAAAGATAGTTGATAATGTAAAACAAACTGCGCAAAACAGGGCGAATGATAAGGCAGATGACGCTACCAATAAAGCAATTGATAAAATTGGAAGCAGTACGCAAACAAAGTCAAACAATAATTCTGCTGATATTGATACTGCCGCCACTGGTGGTGTTTTGGGTGCTTTTGCAAAAGCAATACAGGATAATCCAAATGATACTTCAGCAGGAGATTTAGTTATGAAAGGTTTGGGAAATTTAACAGGCGGCGGTGGTGTTTCTGCCGCAGATTCGGCAAATGCCATTCAAACTTTTATGACCGCCGTTGGCGGAAGCGGAACGTATTATGAATATGCTGTTGAGGCTACATCAAAACAGGCAGGCATTACAAAAAGCACAATGAAAATGTATTTGGCAGCTAATGGAGAAGGCCGTTCAGAAATGAATCTTGCTGCAATGATGGGTGCAAAAAATGCAGCTGATTTAATAAATATTGGCAGGGCAAATAAACCGCAGTACAGTGTAACGCTTGTTGATGAAAATAAAATGTATTCATTAAACGTAATAGATACTGCACTTATTGGCAGCAGAATTGGAAAAAATCTGGTTACAAAAATTGGTAATGAAAATGTGCAGGGCTATAACTGCATTCACTCAAAATTAATTTCAACAACCGGCTCAAGAATGTTTAAATCTTCCACCACAGAAGATATATGGACGAGCACCGATGTACCAGGTTATGCAACCTTTAAAAAAGAGATGCTGCAAAACGTAACCCCTTCAATGATGAAGGCTTTGGATGATGCTGGCTGCGGCGGATTTTTTGTAAAGATTACAAGCGGCGATAAAGATTATTCAATGACAATGACGCTAACGAAAGCCGATAAACAATCATTCCCGGCATCAATGTTTAAAATACCAAATGGCTATACTGAATCAAAAAGCAATTTAATGTTTGGCAATATGATGCAGGCAGCACAAAAACAATAATCGTTTTATGCAGCTTAAGATGAAAATATTATAGTTTTTGCCAGTACATAGTGCCATCAGCATTTACCTACAATAAGTATAAACAAGACATGAAAAAAGCAGTATCAATTTTTAAAATAATTATACCACTTTTAATAGTTGCTACTGCCTGCAATAACAAGTCTTCAAATCTTATTATTAACGGAAGTGCAGAAATGCCAAACTACGACAGTGTTCCAAAATCATGGATAAACATCCAAGGCAATTGGGTTTCTGCAGAGGGCGACAGCATACATCATGATTACGCACATGCGCAGGATAGCAGTCATTATTTTTTTGGTGGATATGGACTTGTTTGCGTTTTGCAACAGGATGCAGATGTTTCAAAATATGCAAAAGAGATTGATGAGAAAAAACAAAAATTTATTTTAAGCGGCTTTGAACAAACCTTAGACCAGGGCAAGCTTTCTGACCAGGGCATGTTGAAAATAGAATGTTTAGATGCATCAAAAAACAAAACACTTTATAGTGATTCTACTGACACTTTAATGTCTAAAACCAAATGGCAAGCTGTTGCAGATACATTTTCAGCACCAACAAATACACGCTTTATAAGAGTCCAATTAGTCGCTTTTAGAAATGTAGGAAGCGATAACGATGGTTATTTTGATAACATCAGTTTAGTTGCAATGCCTTCTCAAAATTATCTTTTAATTATCATCATCATTATTGCGATAATAATTCTTATCGGGTTGGGCTTGTATTTCCGTAAAAGAAAAACAACAGTGAAAACAAAATAAAAATGAAACACATAATTTTTGTAACGACACTATTCATTATAGCAACATGCACATCCTGCAACAATAACAATGCAACCGTAGCAGGCAATAAAGAAAATGCTGCAACAGGCAATACACCTTCATCTGCTTCAACGGGCAATGCTGTATTTTCTTACAGCTTAGACGGCACAAAGGTTTCAGGCGGAGAAGTTGATGAATTGCAGATAGACAATGTAGCAGAAATCTATCAACCTCCCTCTGATCCCGGTAATAAAGAATTGAGATTTAGTCTTAATGATGGAGAGGAGAAAAATACAGATATCGTTGCTCATTCATTGCTTTTCACCATTCCTTATAAAACAGGAACATTGGACTTAACCCCTGATCAGCAAACCAACTGGTTTATAAATTTATTCCTCCCAGGCGGACAGGTAGTTGGAAGCAGATTAGTCTATGGTCAGGAATCTTTCCACATTACGATCACTAACATTTCATCCGTAAGAATATCGGGAACTTTTTCAGGCACAATGAAAAAATCAGAGGCTGACAAGAGTTCAGCTAAAAGTGAGCTTACGATAACGGATGGCAAATTTGATATACCGATCCGCAATACCAAATAACAATTTTTCATCAACAATTCAAAATCATGAAACAGCTATTCATCATTGTAACAACAATTATTGCGCTTGCAATATATTCCTGCGGAAATGGCAATACAAATACAACAGCTAATAGCAGCAATACATCATTAAACGATTCAACAGCAACTTCTGAAACAAACTCACCTGCAAATAAAAATGATCAAACTTCAGCAAGCCCGTTATTAGATACAGGCAAATTAGAATCAGATTTAAATGATATGATGAGCGCTGTAACATCCGGCAAGCCAGATACAACTAAATTAAAAAATGCGGCTTCAGATATAATGTTAACCGATGCTGCTGTTCTTTCAGATTCAGGTATTGATAAAATGTATGGTAACTCTAATGATCCATCTGTAGTTGCCGCTAAAAATATACTTAAGAATATGCGTGATAAAATGGGTATTACTCCGGATAAACTTGACAGTATAAAACAACATGCAGCTGAGCTAAGAAAAAATTGATACAAGATTTTTCCTGGTACGGTTGCTATATATATATTATTCAAAACTTTTATTGTGGTTTCCTTAAAACTATACTTACATGTAATGGCTTCCAATACAGTTTTGAATTTTTGAATCTCTTTTCAATTATCATTTATCAAAATAAAAATATGCAACTATTAGAAAGAATCTTTTCATTAATGCTTTCAGCATCGCTGTTACTGGCTTGCTCATCAAACACAACAAACGCAGATAAAAACAGCTTAGGCATTTCAGCATCTTTTGCTTCAGGTTCAGGAAGTGATACTTATTATGAATACACCATCACATCGGGTTCAAAAGAGCTTACCATGAATGGAACAAATAAGTTATACATATCCTCAAAAGGTGATATGCGAATGGAGCAAAACCTTACGCAGGTATTTGGAGGTAAAACAAATTTGGTTTCTATGATAAGTATTGGGCATGCAGACAAGCCTGGGGAAACTATTATATTGAATAGTGAGGATAAAACTTATTCTATAAATAACATAGATCCGGCTGATTGGATGCAAATTTAAATATAAAGTCAAGCGCTGTAAAAATTGGTGATGAAAAAATATCAGGTTTTAATTGTGTTCATGCAAGAGTTACTTCTGATGAAGGTGCGGGCAGCATTGCTGCGGAAACTTTTGATATATGGAAGAGTAATGATGTACCTGTTTTGCCCTATGTCCTGACAATGATGAACCAGTTTGAATTCAAAAAAGGCAATATGTATTCTGCGGCAACGGTCCAGCAACTAAAGCAAATGGGTTGTGATGGCTTCCTGGTGCAAATGACATCGAACAACAAAGAAGCTTCCTTTAAAATGCAGCTTACAAAAGTGGAGCATAAAGATATTCCTGCCAGTATGTTTCAGATACCTGCAGGATATACAGAAGACAAAAACTGATTATAATCACTACAATATTTAATTATGAAAAGAATATTTACAGTTATTGTATTTACTGTCGTTTTATTTATTGTTAAAAGCGGCTACGCACAAAACACCTTTCCATCAACAGGAAGTGCAGGAATCGGAACTACAGTACCAGGTGCTTCATCATTGTTAGAAATAAAATCAACAACCAAAGGATTACTAATTCCACGCATGACGCAAACACAGCGCAATGCAATTACTTCGCCTGCAAATGCATTATTAATTTATCAAACAGATAATAACCCGGGATTTTATTATTACAACGGTTCATCGTGGAGCAGTATTGGTTATTGGAAAAGAAGTGGCA
>CAXSDU010000160.1:0-6497 GCA_964236165.1 uncultured Parafilimonas sp.
CCAAAGCGCGTTTTGCATAAGCCCTGTTATATAAAATATCAGGATCATCAGGCTTCAGTTCTAATACCTTTGTGTAATCTTCAATTGCTTCTTCGAAATTATTTATTGACATTTGAATACGCCCCCTGTCATTATAATAAATAAAATTGTTGGGATCAAGTTCAATCGCTTTATTATAATCTTCAATAGCTTCCTGGTACTTACTTAAGGAATGTTTTGCGTAAGCTCTGTTGTATAAAACATTAGGATCATCAGGCTTTAGTTCTAATGCCTTTGTAAAATCTTCAATTGCTTCTTCAAAATTATTTAACAGCCCTCTGTCATTATAATAAATAAAAATTTTAGGGTTCAATTCAATCGCTTTGGTGTAATCTTCAATTGCTTCCCGGTAGTTGCCTAAAGCACGTTTTGCATTAGCGCGATTATAGAAAGTATCGGGTTTCTGTGGGCTGAGTTCTATGGCTTTGTTATAATCTTCAATAGCTTCCTGATATGTATTACTTGAATAATAAAGATTACCTCGATTAATATAAAAGATGGCATTATCTGGCTCAAGCTCAATTGCTTTACTGTAATCATTTAATGCTTCTTTAAATTTTCCAAGCCTACGGTTTGAAAGCCCTCTTTCATTATAACAAAACGAATCTTTTGGAGCAAGTTCAATTGCTATATTTATATCAATGATAGCCTCTTCATAATTTTGAAGTTGATTTTTTGACCCACCTCTGTTTCGATAAAATATAAAATCATCAGGACTTATCTTTATTGCTTTACTATAATCTTCAATTGCTTGTTTATATTCTAATAAAGAATGGTAAGCGTTGCCTCTGTCATTATAAAAAACATCATTGTTAGGTTCTAAGTCTATTGCCTTATTATAATCATTAACCGCGTCTTCAAATTGATCCAGCTTGAATTTAGAATAGCCCCTTTTACAGTATAGTGCTCCCCAATCAGGATAAGTATGTATAGCAACATTAAAATCTAAAATTGCATCTTCAAACTTTTCTAACGCATTATATAGTAATCCGCGTCTGTAATAACTTATATTATTATTTGAATTAAGTTCTATTGATTTATTAAAATCATCTAAAGCGTTTTCATATAATCCACAATTGTATTTGAAAGTGCCTCTTTCAGAAAAATAAAAATAATTATCCGGATGATTTTGAATCAATTTATCATATACCGCTATTTGTTCTTTCGATAAGTCAGGCAACGTTGTGAGGTCGAAAAATTTAAAATCTTCGTTTAATAATTTAAATGTTTGAGATACTTTTTTTACATCTAATTCAACTGAATATTGATATAAATCAAGCCATTCTTTGCTATTTCTTTCGGGATTTGACTCAATTTCATTCATCATTTCAATAATAAAATACTCACCTAAAATATCTGGTTGAATTCCATAATATTTTTCTACATAACCGGCCTCATTTCTTTTATTTTCTGTGATCAGGAAATAACTATTCTTCAAAAAGTTTGAGTCAATATTAAACTTGTCTGATACAATGCGTGCAGCAGAAGCCGAAAGTTCTCTGCAAAGTGTATTAATGGCAATAAGTTTTTTAATGGCTTGTTCATTACCCTTATAACCTTCAGTTTTTTTCCATACACCTTCTTCAATTCTTTGCAGGTGATGTTCAATAAGATCATCAGCATTCCAGTTCTCAATATTTTGCAAACCATTTTCATGCACAAGAGCAATCCCGGTAAAAAAAGCAAAAAGAGGACGCTGCTTTGGGTCAATGATGTTCAGCTTATTAATTATTTCCGTTTCAGACTTTAATAATTCCTTTTTTTCATTGATGGCTAAATCGGATTTATTTATAATTTCCTGAATAATCTGCCATCTTTGATCATTTTGTAAAGGCTGCAATACATAAAATTCTTCCTTTGCGTTTTTTAGAAAATTACTGTTCCTTATTTCATCAATATTTTTAATATTTATTTTCCAGTCTTCCCTTAAATCTCTGTCTAATAAAAGAAGCCTTATTTTAAAATTCAGTTCTTTTTGCTTATCCTTTTCACGAAAAAGTTTAATTAAATCAAATACTTCCTGGTAATTAGAGTAAGCATAATCAATAACAATAAATGTATCAATTAAAGGAGTCCAGGTTATCCAGTTGAAAGATTTAAAATTGTAAAGAAACCCGGAATGAAATTTTTGTGTTCTTGCAATTTCAGTTATTTCAAGTGCAAGCCTGCTTTTACCAATACCACCTGGTCCTAATATGGTTAGCCAGCAAAACTTCCGGCTGTCATCTATAAAATTTTGAAGCTCATTTAATTCTTTTTCTCTGCCTGTAAACGCTGTATATTTTTGTTTGTAACTAAATAATGTTCCTGGATTTGGTTCTTCAGATTCATCGTTATAGGATAGTGTGGGTTTTACATTTAAAAGGTTGATGATTTTGATTGTATTTTCCCTGATAGTTGTAAGTTCTTGTAAGATTTCATTTTGTACATTTTGAATTGATGTTGCCAAAACCGTATAGTCGAAGTCATCTATATTGGTAAGTTTATTAATCTTGCCCTGTAATTCATTTAATATTCTTAATTGTTCTTCCTGTTTTGTACTGATAACATTAACGGCTTCTCTTATTGTTTCCTGGTAAAGCAGGTCAACAGCCTGCTTTGCTTCCTTTCCTTTTTTCAGATCTGCCCTGAAATAAAAACTCATTAACGCAGGAACTCTTTCTTTAAAAAACTCAATAAAATCCTGAGTTAAATAATATTCTTCAGAAAAAGGATTTAATTTCTTATCAAGATCAAAACGCTTATTCAAATAGCTTCCTATTTGAGCATTATCGGGAGATAAATACTTAAAAATTTCCTCCTGGTGTAAATCTTCATTTAAACGCTTAAGAAATTCATCATCTGAAATTTCTTTTAGCATATTTATAAACACAGGTAAGGATTCAGCTTCCCGGCCATATAATCCATCTTTCTTTTCTGAGTATTCATGTAAAACCTGATCCAAAGCAGTTTTCCAGCTTAAAATAAGCGAATTATTTATATGGTGATTAATTAACGGATTAGGTTCTGTTAACCACTTTCTTTTAACCCACGGCATTAATGCCTCTACTGAAAATTGTGCAGCCCAGCCAGGTGCTAAATTTTTGAACAACTCTTTAATAATTCCTAATATGGGGCCGGCTGGGGCAAATGCTACAGAAGTGCCTACTGCGGCTAATGATAAAAACGCTTTAAAAATTTGTTCTTTTTTTTCACTATTCATAAAAAAGTTTTTATCAATATTTGAGTATGGATTTGTCTTTTGGCATAGGTAGTTATTCAGCAAATAAATAATAATCATCAGTTATCGCAGTCCGCCATAAAACTAAACATTCAGTTTTAGAACGACAACCATCATCTTTTAAATGTTACCTGGCTGTATTTTATATATCAAAAACACTTCTCTTTCTGGTCATCTTCGCGACAGCGGGTAAAAAGACGACCGTTTAGGAACATGATGCGAATAAAAGACAAAACCTTTTCGAAGTTTTGCGATTATGCTGTCTTGGTTGCGATATGCAACTTGTTACTAAGTGATGAAATGATTGTCATCATTTTAACTTGGGACGGTTGCTTTTATATAAACTTAACGTCAATAGAATACTATTGTAACTCTTGATTCAACTGTGCCTGCATATTTCCGTTATTAATTTTTTGGCATAACATAAAATTGTTTTTACTTTTATGTTTTAAGGGTTTAGGGTTGAAAACCGAGCCTGTGTTTTTACACAGGCTTTTTTATTTTATTCCGATGGAAGATGATTTTAAAAGGTGGATTGAGGAAGCTGTTAAAGAGCTATTAGAAGAAAACCGGCAATTAAAACCTACAACTAACGGCGAGGAAACAGGCTTGTTGAATCGAAAAGAAATTGCAAGCTTCTTAAGAATTTCACTTGTAACATTAAATGATTGGATAAAAAGGGGAATGCCATCTCACAAACAGCGAGGCAGAATTTACTTCGATAAAAAGGAGGTGTTAGATTATATTAAGGAAAGGAAAATCCGGCAGTTTAAAATAGGTTCAAAGCTTCATCATTTAAAGCAAGAAGTTGGATGATAATCTTCGACAAACCTGGACAATGTTCGGGTTTTTTATTTCTATCTCTACAACAAAAAAATTTTTCAGTCGTATCTTTACAACGTCAAAGCTCTTTCACATCATAATTCGATCAAGACTTGCAAATGACATTGTCATGGCAGTATTAGAAGCGTTCTGTTTGCAAATTGTTTGCAAATATGAAAAACAACCGAGGTAATAAGGTCAATTTTTTTTTGAAATTTTATTCTGTAGAAATGGTATAAAAAATAAAAGAGATTGACGTATTTGTTAAGCCAATCTCTTTGCAACGAATTGAAAATCAGTGACCCCGCCAGGATTCAAACCTGGAACCTCGTGATCCGTAGTCACGTACTCTATTCAGTTAAGCTACGGGGCCATTTGTAAAAAACAACATCAAAAAAGAACTTTCCAACCTTCTGATCCGTAGTCAAGTACTCTATTCAGTTAAGCTACGGGGCCAAAATGAGCTGCAAATATAAACATGAACGGTTAAATAAGAAAAACTCTAGTTTCTCGTTTATAATATATTCTTATTAGCTTACAAATAAATATGATGAAGCAGGTGCCGCAAAGTTTTTTTTTATCAACCATTTTTATTTACATGCTAATACTTTTTTCCTGTACAAAAACTGATGTGTTGTCATCTTCTGCAGATGCAAAAAATTACTATCCTGTTTCAAGCGGAATGGTTTGGATATATCGTCTCGATTCTACAAATATTCCTGCATTCGGAACTTCACTTGTTACAAACAGTTATCATATTAAAGACAGTGTAGGAAGTTCTTTTGCAGATAATACGGGAAGGGAATCGTGGATTGTTTATCGTTTTATTACAGATACGCTTGAACAAACCGGCTGGCAAAGCCTTTCATCTTATTATATAACGCCAACAAAAAATGATGTTGAAGTAATTGATGATAATAATCTGCGCTTTGTTAAATTAGCAACGCCCGTGCATAATAGTTTTACATGGCAAGGAAATAATTTTATTGATACGCGTTCTGCAACCACACCTTTTCAATATCTTGATGGATGGGATTATATGTATATGAATGTTGATGCACCATATACAGCGCTTGCCGGTATTATAGATAGTTCTGTTACTGTTTTTCAACATGACGAAACTTCGCCTGAAGGTCCTTTTGATCCTGCGTTTTATCAACAGCGGGATTATTCTATTGAAGTGTATGCAAAAAATGTTGGCTTAATTTATAAAAATTTTTTGCATACAGTATGGCAGCCAACACCTGAACCTGCCCGTTATGCTGATGGAAGTTATGGTATCATTCTAAATCTCATTCAAACAAGATAAAAACTGTTCACAGTTCTTTGCTCTCTTTCAAAAAAAATTACTTTTATAATTCAAAAATTCTTAAATGAAAAATGTTGCCAAAATAATTTTTTTGTTTTCAATATGCTGTTTATTCAGCAGTGTTTCATTTAGCCAGTATACAAAATATCTTGTCAAGTTTTATAACAAAAACAACTCGCCATATCACATAAATAATCCTAAACAATATCTTTCTCAAAAAGCAATAAACAGGCGCACACGTTATAGTATTACTATTGACAGTTCTGATTTGCCGGTGAATCCATCTTATATAACACAGGTACTTGCACAAGGTGCAGTTAGTTATTTAGATCAATCAAAATGGTTAAATCAAATTTTAATTTATACCACAAGCACATCAGCAATTACTGCAATAAAAAAACTTGCATTTGTAAAAAAAGTTATGCCTGTTGCACCAGCTTCAACTACAAATAAAATCATAGAAAATAAATTTAAAGAAACCGTTACACCAATGAACGGCAATGTTATAACTACAAATTCTATTGCAAATACATTTGCTGCTAATAAATTTAATTATGGAAATTCTTATAACCAGGTGCATATACATAATGGTGAATTTTTACACAACAAAGGTTTAACAGGTAAGAATATTACAATTGCTGTAATTGATGCGGGATTTTATCATTATAAAACAATACAAGCTTTTGACAGTGCAAGAGCACATGCACAATTTTTAGGTGAAAAAGATTTTGTTGATTTTGATAACAGTGTTAATGAAGATGATGCGCATGGCGAATATTGTTTAAGTATAATTGCAGCGGATGTTCCGGGCAAGATGGTTGGTACTGCGCCTGATGCGAAATTCTGGTTATTGCGAAGTGAAAATATAAATTCTGAATATCCAATTGAAGAACATAACTGGGCTGCTGCGGCAGAATTTGCAGATAGTGCAGGTGCGGATATGATATCATCTTCGTTAGGTTATAACCAGTTTAATGATGCGCAATTTAATCATACATACAGTGAATTATATAAGAATGAAACAATGATTTCAAGAGCTGCAACCTTTGCTGCAAAAAAAGGAATGATCGTTACCAACAGTGCTGGCAACGAAGGTGATAATAGCTG
>CAXSDU010000161.1:0-6451 GCA_964236165.1 uncultured Parafilimonas sp.
TGTAATTTTTCCAATTACTTCATGTCCCGGAACGCAGGGATAAATTGTATTCTTCCAGTCGTTAGCAACCTGGTGAACATCTGAATGGCAAACGCCGCAATACAATACTTCTATCAATACTTCATCTTCTTTTGGCTCTTGTCTTTCCACTTCCATCTCTTCTAAAGATTTTCCAATTAATGGTGTTCGTGTTGCACCATAAGCTTTCGTTTTAAATGTACTCATAGTTATATTATTATGAATTCAGGTATTTCATAAATTATACCCATTTATATTAAAGTCAGTAATTAATTACTAAAGCTATAAATTTTACCAACTTCAAAATAAATAGCATGGTTAAAAGCTAACGACAAAAAATTAAGCTTAATCAAATGAAATTTATACCTGCTTAAAAATGTAATCGAATAATGTATGCACGACTAAATTTTTTGATTACACAGAATAACTTTTTGGGCAACATTTTAATCAAATAATTTTTTTAGCCAGAAATTTCTTTCACTCGTAAATAAAAAGATGCGGTTATTTATGCTTGATATATAAGAATTATATAAGGCTTCAAACTGCGAAGCAAACTAACCGGAAAACTTTTTGTTATTATTTATATTTAACTGATACATCAGTTAGTAACAGAATTTATAAAGCATCTATATAAAATATAATAAAACGATGATGATAAAAATTACACATAAGTTATGAATGATGCATGTTTAATTTCCGTTATTATTCCTTTCCTAAATCCCGGAAGCTGGCTTGCTGAGGCAATTGAAAGTGTAATTTATCAAACGTATCAAAACTGGGAAATAATTTTAATTGATGATGGTTCTGTAAAAGAAGATGCTGACATCGCTATAGCATATTCAAAAAGAACTCAGGAGAAGATTTTTTATATTGAGCATAATGGTCATTTAAATAAAGGATTAACTTTTAGCAGGAATGCTGGCATCGCAAACTGTAAAGGAAAATTAATTGCTTTTCTTGATGCTGATGATTGCTGGTTGCCGGATAAATTAACCAGTCAGCTTGATATATTTCTAAAGTTTCCTTCTGTGCAAATGATATGCGAAGCTTCTTGTTTTTGGTATAGCTGGAAAGATGTTTTTGCAAAAGATACAGTTGTGCAAATTGGCGCATCGCAAGGTGTTCATCAGCCACCTGAGTTAATGAAACTATTGTATCCTTTGGGTGAAGGACAACCGCCATGTCCATCAGGGATTATAATAAAAAAAGAAGCATTACAACGTTCAGGCGGTTTTGAAGAAAGCTTTTCAGGTGTGTACCAGCTATACGAAGACCAGGCTTTTTTAAGCAAAGTTTATTCAAAAGAAATTATTTATATTTCGGCCAAAGCAAATAATTTATATAGAAAAAGAGCAGATTCAATGTCGTCTGCTGCTAATAATGAAGGCACTTATAAAGAAGTAAGATTATTTTACTATGCCTGGCTGAAAGAATATTTTTCTAAAACAAATTCAATTGATCCTTACATTACAAAATTGATTGCTGATTTTAAAACAAAATTAATTTCATCTTAATTTATACATCAGGTATTACGCTGTAATTTTTATACAGCTTAATTAAAATTAAAACGCATAAAAGGCTTAAGCCGCATATTAATCCAAGTGTTGGTGCGGCTATTTCAGTAAGGCCCCAGCCTGTAACATATGAGCCAACCACATCGCATAAATTTATTAATGCGAGATAAGTGGTAAACTGCGAACCTTCCACTTTTTTAACGCATAATCCCATTAATATCGGAAATATCGTTACGCTTAATAAAGGGTCGGCAAGATTCCACGTAACCAACGCAAATCCTGAATAATAACCGTATTGCCAAAAGTTTGAAGTGATATTCAAAACCAATAAAAAAATACAAACCGCCCACATTATTTTTACCTGCAAAGGTTTGTGACCGATGCTGTCAGATTTACTTCCTGCCACAATAATTGCTATAAATGTTACAATGCTTCCCCATCCGCCCTGCAAAAGCGAAACCTGTTTATCAGACCATTTCATAACATTAATAAGATGAAAAGTGTACGACCTTATAAACACGCTTGAACAAAAATAAACCAGCGCTATCAGCAAAAAATAATGCAAGCTTTTTTTATTTGTAATTCCTCTGTAAACATTTTTAAATACAATTTTAAAAGGCGGGTTTTTTTCATCATTAATTCTTGGATTGATTTTTTTTGATGACGGTAATAAAGTATTGTTTCTTTCCAATTTTGTAAAAAAAAATAAAAGAGAAAAAAATGTTAGCGTAACCGTTTGCACGATAGCTGTAGTTTTAAATGTATAGCTATGCAACATAATAGAGAATACAGTTGAACTAAAAGCAATGCCTAATAAAAATCCACCGCGCATAAAACCATTCATCTTACCACGTTCATTGGCCGGTGCAATTGTTATGGCCATTGCATCTACACTTGCTACCTGTACAGATGCAAAAATGCTGTTGATAAAAAATACACTGCTTAATAATGGTAAGTTATTTTGTGGTGCTTTTATAAAAAATAAACCTGTTGTTGCCAAAATACCTGCCCATTGCGAAAAAACGATCCAGTGTTTGCGGTTGCCCATGCTGGAATATTGAAATCTGTCAATTAGCGGACCCCAAACAAACTGAAGAATCCAGGGCAAGCCAACAAAAGCTATAAACGTTCCTACTTTTTCTGATGAAACATTTTTACCAACAAGATAATTGGCCAGAGCATAAAGTGCAAAGCCGGCAGGAATGCCTTGCATGATGTACAAATAAAAAAATGTAAAATATCTTAAATAAGCGCTCTCATGCAATACAGGTGTTTTTATTAAAGGAACATGTATGCCTTTTGCTATTCGATTCTCAATCATCTTATCCAATCATTTTTTAAGCACATGAATAAGTAACGGGTTTTTAAAACCATCTATTAAGCTGAGTTCTGAAAGTTGCAACATCCCAATCAAATACCTGATACCTGCCTAATTTACTCATATCAGTTTTAGCGTCTACAATATTAGCATCAGTGGTAAAGCAAGCGGTAATTTCAAGCTCTTTAATTATTTCAATTGTTGTACCATCATATTTGCCGTAAGGATAAGCAAGGCAATTGCTTTCTGCATTGTATTTACTGATATTTTTTTTACATGATAGTATTTCTTCCATCTGAAAATGTTTTTCTTTTCCTTCCATATCCGGATGTGTATGTGTATGCAAGCCTATTGTAAATAAGTTATCTTCTGAAAGCAACTGCAATTGATGTTCATTCATAATTAAACGGTCTTCATTAATATTATCTTTAATATCAGCCCATTCACTAATGCTGTTTATTTGCTTATTTATTTCTTCATGAAGTAAGGATCTAAGTTTTTTCCAAATATCCAGAAAAGCTGCACACCTGTTCGTTGGCGGCTCTTCATACCATTTCCAATTAATATGTTGCAGCCATTGCTTATTTGTAAGTTTACTTTCATCAAACCAATATTCAAAAAAATTTTTGTCAATTTGTAGTAATAAATAACCCGGAAGCTTTTTTGCATGCAGCAATATTATTTCAAGCGAATCCCACCAAAAAAGTTTTGTTTGATTAATAAATGCAGTAGGAATAAAAAAAGTGGCCGGGCAATTATATTTTTCAAGAATGGGTTTTGCATATAAATAATTATCAGCGTAGCCATCATCAAACGTAATGCAAATAGTGTTTTGCTGAATGTTGCCTGTTTTAAGCTGATGAATTAACGCGCGTGAGCTTATTACATTAAAATTATTTTTTAAAAAATTTATCTGCTCTTCAAAATATTTTGGCGAAACACATACACCCCACGGATTTGTATCTATATTATCAATCCTGTGGTACACTAATACAATTATGCCCGGTAAAGAAGATGGTGCATGTAAATTTTCGCGCATCAATTTCATCTATGTGAACTGGTTAATATGCAAGGAGAATTTTTGTGCCACAAGTGTTTTACGCACAACATAGTTAGTGCAAAAATGTTTCACTTTTCAAAGAAGTTTTTGCATTTTTCTGTAACAGGTAATCGTAATATTTCCATTGCTCCAAACCTTCGCAGTAAGCGGTTTTTTCGCTGTTAGATTTAATATAAGGTGATTGCTTTTTAATAACTGCAGCAACGGAATCCATCATCATTTTATAATTATGAGATAAGCTTTCACCGTGAAAATAGTAAGTAGCAATAAATTGCTGATGATGTATAACAGGATATTTTCGGGCAATAGTTAAATACAAATCATAATCTTCGCAAGCTTTAAGTGTTTCATCAAATTGAAAATCTTTAAATATCCATTTTTGAAACATAACCGCTGCAAGCATTCCAATATAATTTCGCTTTAATAAGCTTACATAATGATGATCTTTTATTGAAACAGTTATATGCTCAAGCACATTATTTTCAGCATGTAAAAAATAATAATTGCCGGATACAAAAGCTACATGCGTCTCATTTTTTATAACTGCTAAATTTTTTTCCAGAGCATCTTTTTCCAGCCAGTCATCTGCATCTAAAAACAACAGGTAGTTGCCTTTAGATTGTTTAATGCCAGCATTACGTGCAGCAGAAATGCCTTTATTTTCCTGGTAAAAATATTTTAACTGCCTGCTTTCTTTTATTACTGACTTTGGATTATCAGAAGAGCCATCATCAATAATAATAATCTCAAAATTTTTATACGTTTGAGTCAATACACTTTCTATGGCTTTGGGTAAAAATTTTGCGTAATTGTATGTTGTAATAATTACGCTCACAAGCGGCAAGCTACCAGGCAATTTTATCATATATCATACTAATGCACATTTTTAAAAAAAAGTAAAAGGTATAATAATTTTAAAATGAATTGTAATATCCATTTTAAAATAGTTTTACAATAACAACTTTAAGCTATTAAAGTTTCATTTGTTTAAGTTATCTATTTCTGATATGCCAACTGTGTTTGCCGAATTATCAAACGTTGATTTTTATAAAAAGTTGATGATATAGTAAGACATATAATTCGCTTGGCTTGAAGAAAAAATTGCTGGCGTAATTTATGGAAGAAAGCTAATGTTGGAATTCAATAAACAGCTCAAGCAAAGATAAATGCTCATGGTTCGGTTTCACTTAAATTGAGTGTGCAATAATTACTGCGGCAAATACATATATAACTAACTGCATGGTATTATTTTAACCATTGCTGCAAGATTTTTTGCTAAACGGGTCTCTGCTTCCAATCTTTCCTATTTTTATAATTGTAAAAAATACAATTATAATTTTATTATGAAATACTTCTCAAAATTTAATCAACCGGTTCTGCTTCTTTTCACTTTTTTGTTTATTCATTTTTTTGCTGATGCCCAGGTATTATCCTATAGCAAAACATTTTATGGAATTAGTTGCAAGCTCAAACAGGGTTTACTAAATATTTATGTGGTGAAAGATAACGTTACTGAAGTTAAATATACCAGCCTTGCAAATCTCGAAACAAAAAAGTCTTTGGTGGTATTACCGGTAAAATCTTATGCAAAAAAATTTTCTGTTACGGAAAAAGATAACACCATCATCATTACAACATCCAAATTAAAAATCAGTATTAATAAAATTACACAGGCAATTACATATATTGATCTGAATAATAACATTATTCTTGCTGAAGCAAATGATTACAACAAAGTAATGCGTGATACAACCGTTGCAGGCATTCAAACATACAGTTGCGCTACATCATTTCAGTCGCCTTCAGAGGAAGGCTTGTTTGGCTTAGGTTGCCATCCGTTAGATTCATTATCTATCAATTATAAAGGGCGCGATCAAAATATGGCCATAAAGTATTTAACCGGCGCGGTGCCTGTTATGCTTTCAACAAAAGGTTATGGATTGTTATGGGATAATTATGCAGAATCAAATTTTTATGGCGCTGAAAACAATAACACACAATACACTTATATATCCGAAAGCGGTAAGATGATTGATTATTATTTTTTTTATGGACCAACGTTCGACACGATTATAAGTGCTTACAGAAACCTAACCGGCAAAGCGCCGATGTATGCAAAATGGGCTTTTGGATTATTTCAATCGCAGGACAGGTATAAGACACAGGAAGAAGTATTGCAACCTGCCGCAGCATACAGATCAGCACATATTCCGGTTGATGTTATTGTGCAGGATTGGTATTATTGGTATCCGTTGCCGATTGGTTCGCATGTGATGAATCCAACGTCATATCCCAATCCAAAAGCAATGGTTGACCAGTTGCACGATGAACATTTTCATACAATGATTTCCATCTGGCCTTGCTTTGGAAGTGGCACTAATAATTTTAATGCATTAAAGGCTGCAGGTAATTTAACTTCCGTAACGTGGGATAATTTTTTGGTACATACACGCGATACTTATTATGATGCACACAGTCCGAAGGCCAGAGAAATGTATTGGGACCAGGCACGTGACAGTTTAATAAAACGCTATGGCTGGG
>CAXSDU010000162.1:0-6420 GCA_964236165.1 uncultured Parafilimonas sp.
CACTAAAATTATTCACGAAGTTTAACGGGTTTTGTATTTCATGTGCAATGCCTGCGGTAAGTTCTCCAAGCGAAGCCATTTTTTCACTTTGTATAAGTTGTGCTTGTGTTGATTTTAATTCAAGCAATGTTTTTTCTGCCTTTACACGCTGCGATTCGATTACCTGGTTTTTTTGTTGTGATTCTTTATAAGTTTTACCAAGTCGTTTTCTGCTGCGAATAATTATCCATAAAATTACGACCAGTAAAAGCAAGCCTATAAAAGCAGAAGCAATAATCCATTGTTGCTGCAAAGTTTTACGTTGAAATTCATTTTCCTTTTTAGAAAAATCATAACTGGCTTTTTCTATGGCAACAGCGCGCTGGCTGGCCAGGTTATTCATACTATCAGAATATTTTTTATATATACGATAATATTTAAGCGCATTGTTGCCATCGTTCAATGCCTCATAAACAGAAGAAACTGTTTCACTGGCATCGCGCATTAATTGTACCTGTCCTATGTTTCCTGCTTTCTGCAATGCTTCTAAACCATTTGCTAATGCTTCTTTTAATAGGTTTTGTTTAAGGTGTATTTTAGCCAGTCCAATTAATGCATTACATATAAAAGTACCATAATCGCTCTCTTTTGAAAGCCGGAGTGCATAAGTAAAAAGTGAATCAGATTTTTGTAAATTGTTTGTTGCATAATAAACTTCTGCCAACGAAAGCGTTGAAGTTAAAATCATTTCGCGGTCATTAATCTTGTAGGCCAGGTTATATGAAATGGTAAGATTATTTAAAGCTTTTGAAAATTCTTTTTGTTGCAGATTAACCTCGCCTAATCCATTATAAGCAAAACTCATACTGCTGGTGTCTGATATTTTTTGTGCAATCTTCAGCCTTTGCATATATGTATTCTCCGCATCATTATACTTGCCTTGGTAAAACTGAACAATAGCAATATTATTTAATGAAGCACCGGTAAGATCATCGTTGCCAATGGCTTCTCCTGCTTTTAGCGCTTCGTAAAATTTGCTTAATGCTTCTGGGTAATTACCCTGGTTAAGATTTATAATACCAATCCTGTTTAAAATAAGCGCAACTGCTTTCTGATAATTTATATGTTTGGCAAGCTGTAATGATTTCTCATAATTTTCCATTGCCTTTTCATATATTCCTTTTGTTTGAAATGCATCACCCATGATTATATAGGTATCCACTTCTCCATTTCTGTAGCCTGAGGTTATGCAGTGTGTTGCATTATCCCGCAATATTAATAATGCGCTATCAGGATAACTGAAAGCATATATATAAGCAAGATCTGTTAAGGTGTTTGCATACGCAGTATCAGTGAGATAATTTGCATGTTGTTCAAATTGCTTCAGCTTTTGTTTTAATTGATTAATTGAATTGTCGGTTTGTGAAAATTCAACACTTGGAAAAACAATTGTAAGCAGCAGAACTAAAAATGTTATTCTATGCAATAACTTCATATTAATGATTAAGCAGAGTAGCCGCTTTAAAAATAACATTTAGTAATTACGTCGTAAAAAACATTTTATAAGTACAATTACTTTTTAAATTGTTTTAGTAAATGAATTAGAATATTTATAAAACTAAACGTGAATACTATTATATAAATAGCTAATAAAATTTGGCGGTTCAAAAAAAAGAATTACGTTTATAACTAAACAAAATTTGCTTTATGGAAAGTACATTCAACAATTTCGAAAGTGCAACTGATGCTGCAATATTTGAAGATCAACAATCAGATTATGCTACACAAACGCCTGGTTTTCCGGGAGGCGAAGATGAGGATGGTGGCGATGAAGAACAGGTTGATGATAAAGATAAAAGTAAAGAATCGGATGATGATAATCCGCCGCTTGATGAAGAAGTTGTTCATTCCCCGCTTACCACGCAGCCTGGCGGAAAGCCCGGAAAGAAATAATTTTTTTTGTTATTCCTGCCATTGCACTTTCTTAAACAATAATGGTTGCAAGTAGATTTTTATACATTGATAATCTTTTGAATACTCAAATTTAATCAATCATTTTATGAAGCATTTTAAATATGCATTGGCAGGATTGGTTTTGTTTTTATTAACCATTACAGCTAATGCTAATCATTCTCTTTATCATAAGTGTACATCTAATAAAGAAAAATTCGGGTTACACAAACATCAAAATCAGCCAAGATTATTTCTGATAGCTGTAATTGATACCGATGATGAAATAATTGGTGAAAGATGTAAAGAAGACCTTGATGGAGTAACTGACGAGTTTGAGTATGTTGCCAAGGTAATTGGTGCAGAATGGATAAATCCTAAAATAATTGAGGGAGCTGAATTTAGTAAAGCAGCGGTAAATAATGCGATTGATAATTGGCTGCCAAGTCAGCAACTTACAGCAGATGACATAGTAATATTTTATTACAGCGGCCACGGCTTCAGGGATTCTACTGATGCAAGCAGTTATCCGCGCATGTGGTTAAAAACCGCCTCAGACCGGAATGTTGAAAATAACAATTTAAGAATAGAAGAAGACATTTATGACCGCATTATAAAAATGGGAGCGGGTATTAATATTGTTTTGAGTGATTGCTGCAACAGCACAAATGCCGGTGCTAACACAAATTTTGACAATGTTACTGTGCCAAACCATAAGCGGGATCATGCCAATGAAAATAAAACAGATAATAATAAAAATGGCCATGCGCTCTTTATCCCGGGACAGCCTCTGTCTATATTAGTTGCTGCTGCCGGTAAAGGAGAACTGGCAGGTGGCAAAGCAGATGATGGTGGTTTTTTTACAGCTTTTTTTCTTGATGCTTTGGATGACGAAATAGATGATGACAGCAAAGAAGCTACATGGGAAAATATTTTTAAATACGCCGATGAAAACGCAAGCCATTGGGCCAAATCCGCTGCCTGTCCGGAATACAAACACAATGAACAGGGAAGATGCATGCAAATTGCCGAAATAAAAATTAATGATTCTAATTAAATAGCAGCAATAAATGTTTGAACCACGATGTATATGATTAAGTGATTAGCTGGATTATAATGCAGGTAAATAAATTATAAATGTGGTTCCTTCCTGACTTTCCACTTTTATTTCGCCACCATGTGCTTTGATGATATCATAACTCAAACTCAATCCCAATCCAGTTCCTTCACCTGTTGGCTTTGTTGTAAAGAAAGGCTGAAAGATTTTATCTGCAATGTTTTGCGAAATGCCATTACCGTTGTCTTTTATGTTGATAGAAATTTTATCATCAATTTTTTTTGTGCTTACTGAAACTGTTGGTTTGTAAGCGTTCAGAGCTGTTAGGTTTGATAAACCTAACAGCTCTTTACTTTTCTCATTCACTGCGTAAAATGCATTAGTTAAAATATTCAATACAACTCTGCCAATATCCTGAGGCAGGATATTTATTTTTTGAATGGATGCATCAAAATCAGTTCGAATGTTTGAATTAAACGATTTGTCTTTTGCTCTTAAACCATGAAAGCAAAGCCGTATATATTCATCACATAAAGCATTAATATCTGTTGGCTCCTTTTGCCCGGCACTTTTTTGTGAATGTTGCAGCATTCCTTTTACAATCGCATCGGCACGTTTGCCGTGATGATTTATTTTTTCTAAGTTTTGTTTTACATCATTTAAAATAGCTTTTACTTCTTCGCTATCTCCTTTTTCTATTGCTTCATTTATTTCATCAATCAACTCATTACTTACTTCAGAAAAATTATTCACGAAGTTTAACGGGTTTTGTATTTCATGCGCAATGCCTGCTGTAAGTTCTCCAAGGCTTGCCATTTTTTCTGATTGAATCAATTGCTTTTGTGCTGCACGCAACTCAATCAAAGCATCTTCTGCTCTTCTTTTTTCTGTTTGCAGTTTTATTAAATCTTCTTCAGCTTGTAAAGCATGCGCTTCTGCAATTTGTAAATCGTTAAATCGGGTAAATGTTAGATTGAAAACATACGCAAACCGCTCCAGCAAATCAACGGTTTCTTTTGGCTGTTCATCCGGCGAAGCCATACCTATAAAACCTTTGTTGAAATAAGCGATGTATTGCAATCTTCTCTTTTGCGTAAGACCGCCTTTGAAAGGAACGTTGATGCTATTGAGATGCTTAAAATATTGTTGCAGTTCTTTACCATTCATATCAATTACCAAAGATTTTTCCTGCTGCTTCCATCCATCAAACATTTTTTTAAATGATGGATTGTTGTTCAGGTTGTCTTCATAAGCCATGCTTACTTTACTGCCGTCTTCATCTGTTATCCAAAATTCTGTTTCGCCTTGTTCATCTTTCAGAATACTGATGTATAAACGGTTTGGCGAAATACCCAGGCTAATCAACTGTTGAAAAAGAACAGCCGACGTTTCAGCAAGCTCATTAGATTTTTGCATAGCTAATGTTCTGCTGCGCACTTTTTCCAACGCTGTTTCAATGGTAGCTTCTCTTGCCTGAGCTTCTGCTTTTTTAAGGTCGAGAAAACGGGTATAAGCCTGCTCAAATACTTTTGAGAACTTTTTTAAATCTGAAAATCTTCTATAGTTGCAAGCTGTTCATTCCAGCTATCAAAACCCAGCGCCGCATGTTTTTCACCAGCTATCGAGGTTATCCATGATTTGGCTTCCTGATGAAAATCTTTTAGGGCTTGCGGAAAAGTGTTATGCTTTCCCACGTGGCGGAAGTAATCATTTTTCTCTTTACCGGAATATACCCGGTTAAAAATCTGTTCACTATTTTCTATAACACTCCATAAATCTTTGAAGATTAAATTCTTGCTGATAGCCGGAGTGAAGGGAATACTTATTTCACTAGGTTCAGATAATGTTGTTGTGGCAATCCATAATTGTATGTCCCGGGTTTTTTTATCAAAAAGAAAAATAAATGCTCCACTTAAAGTAAGGCCAAGTTCCATTAGCTTTTTAAACATAACCGCTGCCACAGTTTTTAACTGGTTAGAATGATGCATGGCAAGTGAAGCAGACCTTACGTTTTCCAATGCAACTTCAATCTGTGCTTCTCTTGCCTGCGCTTCGGCTTTTTGTAAATCGAGAAAGCGTGTGTACGACTGTTCGAAAACTTTTGTAAATCTTTTTAATATCTCTTTTTGTTCATCCGTAAGAAGTTTGCCAATGTTAGTAGGGATAAGGATAGCAGAATTTTTTTTAAATGCAACTGAAAATCCCATATGCTCGCTTTCCAACATCACTTTCTTTACATCATCTGACAAATGCCTGTAATCTGTGTGCTGAAAAAGATAATTGAAATAAGCATTCTTTTCTTCAAAAGAATATAGCCTGGAGAAAAACTCTGCACCACTTTCTTTGGCATTAATAAGATCCGACGACATGGAATGATGGGAATAAGGAATTTTGAAGGACATTGAATATGATTGCGTCGGATCAGCTATCCATTCAATATGATCTTTTGAGTTTTCAGTGAATGTAAGAATTATAGCTGCGCCTTCGTTTACTAAGAAGTTGAGTTCTTTCAGTTTTTCAAATAAGACAGTTACTACTTCATTAAGCTCTTTACTATGATGCATTGCAAGAGAACTTGAACGAACTTTTTCCAATGCTGCTTCAATCTTTGCTTCTCTTGCTTGCGTTTCAGCTTTTTCTATATCAAGATATCTTCTGTAGGCTAACTCAAATACTTTTAAAAAACGTTTGAATAAAGCTTTATCTTCTTCTTTTAAAGGTTCGTAGGTAGAAATGCCCAGCGCAACCTCGCCAAGCGAAAACCAATAATAATTTAATGATGATGCGGTGCTGATATATCCATCAATAAAAACATTGGTTGTTTTTTGATAAGCAATCCAATCGTTTAATTCTGATTTTGATATAGTGGTTAAAAAAAATTCTCCGGAACCTTTAAGCATTTGTTCTGCAAATGCACGGTGCATTTTATGATTTGTAAAACTTGTTTCGGTGATGAAAGTTTTATCGTGCTTTGCATAATACTCATAGTTCATATACGTGCCTTTCGCGGGATAGAATATGGCTGTTTGCACGTTTCGGATTTCTTTTACATTGAGTGATGCAAGCTGATGGGAAATAGTCTTGCAAACATCCAGCATATCTGCCGGTGCTTTCATTGACAATGCAATTGCTCTCACTCTTTCCAGCGAAGCTTCAACTTCCAGTTCACGATTTTGTGCTTCAACTGCTTTTCTTTTTTGCTCAAGCTCTTCAATGGTTTCTTCTAAAAGAATTGCTGTTGTGCGTTTTACTTTTTCGGTACGGTCGAGTTTAAATTCTGTAATCGAAATTTTTTTATCTGCTTCTTTTATAGAAGCAATCATCTTCGTTTTTTCTTCTTCAGAAAGATGAATATTATTACTGATGAGTTCGATTACTGTTTGCAGGTTTTGCAACATGTTATGAATTATTTTTTTACTTTTCTTTCAATGCCA
>CAXSDU010000163.1:0-6407 GCA_964236165.1 uncultured Parafilimonas sp.
GCTACAAATCCCCAGAAAAAAAATACTGTAATTAAAACGCTGAATTGTGACCATTTGGTTTTTTGGCTCATGAACAATCATTAAAGTTTGAAATAAAAGTTTTGTAAATTAAATACATTTTATATTTCTAAAAATTTTAAATAGTTTTCATCTGCATAATTTATTATTGTTTTATTTGCTTGTAGTTTTTTGTTTTTGAATTGCTTGCTATTTACTGTTAACCACAAAACAATTAATAATTATTTTATAACAATAGTACACCAATTTGATTTTAAATTGCCTGATAAATAAGGTTCTTAATATTTGTATAGTAAATTGATCATTTAATTATCCATATTACTTGCATGGAAATAATTCATCTTAGTGCAGAATGTTATCCTGTTGCAAAAGCCGGCGGCTTAGGCGATGTGGTGGGTGCATTACCAAAATATCAAACAAAAATGGGGCATTATGCAAAAGTGGTGATGCCCATGTATAAAACTAAATTCTTAAACCAGCATGATTGGGACGTTGATTTTAAAGGAAGCACAAATGTTAACGGATGGTGGTTTGATTTTACTGTGATAAAAGAAAGAAATAATTCGCTTGGCTTCGATCTTTATCTTATTGATATTAATGGCTTGCTCGACCGTGAAAATATTTATGGTTATAGTGATGACACGAAACGTTTTGTTGGTTTTCAAATTGCATTTTTAAATTGGTTAAATCATTGGGAGCATAAACCAGATGTAATTCATTGTCACGATTATCATGTAGGACTTATTCCTTTCATGATAAAATATTGCTGGGAATATAACCGGCTTAATGATATACCAACTGTGCTAACAATTCACAATGCACAATATCAGGGTTGGATGGGTTGGAATGAAAATAATTTAATTCCCAGCTGGGATGCATGGAAAGGTGGTATGCTGGAATGGAATGGAAACATAAACCCATTAGCATCAGCCGTAAAAAATGCATGGAAAGTAACTACTGTTAGCTGGAGCTATCTGGAAGAATTAAAATATAATTCAAACGGACTTGAAGCATTATTTGAATACGAAAAAGGAAAATGTGTTGGAATACTAAATGGTATTGATAGTGATGTTTGGGATCCATCAACCGATAAATTTATACAAACAAATTATAGTGTAAAAAATGTTGCGGCGGGTAAAAAAAAGAGTAAAGATTTTTTATGTAAAGAGTTCAACTTAAATCCACAAAAACCTTTAATTGTTTTTATTGGAAGATTGGTGGGAGAGAAGGCTGCAGATCTTTTACCGGATGCAATTGTATCAGCTATGTATACTATGCAGGGCAATGTAAATTTTTTAGTTTTGGGCAGTGGCGAGCCGCATGTGGAATGGCAATTGCAACAACTTACAAATACCTTTCCCGGTAATTACAATAGTATGATTGGTTATAATGAAACACTAAGCCATCTTATGTATGCAGGTGCAGATTTTTTATTAATGCCAAGCCGTGTTGAACCTTGTGGTTTAAATCAAATGTATGCAATGCAATATGGTACTGTGCCTGTGGTTAGAAGCACGGGTGGCTTAAAAGATACTGTAACAGATATGGGCGATTGGCAAGGCTGGGGCATTCGTTTTAATGATGCGAGCATTGGTGATATTGTGCATGCAACAAGCAGGGCAGTTGATTTATATTATAATGATCAAAAATCATTAAATAACATGCGCAAACACATGATGCAAATTGATAACAGTTGGGAAAACTCGGTACAACAATATTTAAATATTTATCAAAGCCTGAAAATATAATCGAACAATTATTTTAATATTAAACATACAATATGGAAGCAGCATTAAATTCAGTGATAGCAGTTATACTCGGCGGCGGCGCAGGCACAAGGTTATACCCGTTAACAGCAGCGCGTTCAAAACCTGCAGTACCTATTGCAGGTAAATATCGTTTGGTTGATATTCCTATCAGCAATTGTATTAATTCAAGTATTCATAGAATGTTTGTACTAACACAATTCAATTCCGCATCGTTAAACAAACATATAAAAAACACATATCATTTTAGTGCATTCAGCGCAGGCTTTGTAGATATTCTTGCGGCAGAACAAACGCCTGATAATCCCGGCTGGTACCAGGGAACTGCAGATGCTGTAAGACAATCTTTGCGTCACATTAAAAATAATGATTTTGAATACATACTTATTTTAAGCGGCGACCAATTATATCAAATGGATTTTGGCTTGATGTTGAAAGATCATGTTGAAAAGAAAGCAGACATTTCAATTGCTACCATTCCTGTTGGCGACCGGGATGCGCCTGAATTTGGTATTCTTAAAACAGACGAAAAAAATTTTATTACTTCTTTTATTGAAAAGCCGAAGAAAGAAATTTTAAACGAGTGGACAAGTGATACCGGACCACAAATGCAACAGCAAGGCCGCAATTATCTTGCATCAATGGGCATTTATATTTTCAATCGCAGCGTTATGCACGATTTGTTGATGGAACACTTTCCCGACGCTACTGATTTTGGTAAAGAAATTATTCCATCTTCCATAAACAATCGCACCGTTGTAAGTTATCAATACGATGGTTACTGGACGGACATCGGAAATATTTATTCTTTTTTCGAAGCCAATCTTGCTTTAACATCAGATGTTCCAACATTTAATTTGTTTGACAACGCAAGACCTGTATTTACAAGAGCACGCATGTTACCGCCTGCAAAAATCAGCGGTACCACTTTAGAAAAAACAATGATTGCAGAAGGCTGTATAATTTTAGCGAGCCGCATAGAAAATACGGTAATGGGTATTCGTTCTAGAGTAGGCCATGGTTCTACCATTGTAAACAGTTATTTAATGGGCAACGATATGTATGAAACGCTTGAACAAATTCAGGAATATAATAATAAAGGCATGCCTGGTGTTGGCGTAGGTGAACGTTGTTATATTAAAAATGCGATTATTGATAAGAACTGCCGAATAGGAAATGATGTGCGCATAAATGGTGGTACGCATCTTGAAAATTTCGATCATGAATTTTATACTGTTAAAGAAGGAATTGTAGTTGTAAAGAAAGGAGCAGTTTTACCTGATGGTTTTGCGATATAAATTATTTAATAAATCAATAAAAGCACTGTTACAATAGCAGTGCTTTTTTATTTATGCTTTTACTAATTTTTTTAACTTTAATCTTTTTAAATAAATAAAGCTAAACAAAACTATAAGTATTATTGGCCAAATGCTAATGCAAAACAAAATTAAATTAAACATTACCGATGTGCCTGTTGAAAATGCTGTAGAAAGTTTTGTAAAGAAATCAGGTTTTTCATTGTTACTGGTTGTGCCATTTATATATTGAAAATAATCAAGATTTACGGTGCTGTAAGCTGATGCATGTTGCAAATAATTTATTCTGCCATTAGCAGCCTCAATGTCTTCCTGTATAGAATTTATTTCATCTTGAACCTGTAAAATTTCATTCATATTTTTTGCCTGTTTTAGCAGTTCAAGATATTTATCCAGCACTGCCGTTTTAGCCTGCATGCGTGCTTTAGTATCTACAACTTTGCCGGTTACATCTTCACTCGAAATATTTTTTTCAGTTATTTTAATTCCTTCACCTGAAAAAGAATTTACAAGATTATCAAACTGATCAACAGGTACTTTGATTGTAACCGAATTTTCTATCCTAAAATCATTTTGATTTTGCTTTTCATCAGCTATGTAAGCACCAAAATTTTTTAAAGATGAATGAATATTTATATTGAATTTTTGATAATTATCTAACTGTAATTGAATACCTGCTGTTTTAATAATTTTTTTATCCCAATCCGGATTATCATTTTTTGGCGAGGGAACATTTTTGCCTGATAAAGAAGTGTTTTTATTATTGGATTGTTTTTCTTTATCCTGCTGCTGATCGTAACTAAAACTTTCCAAAGCAGTTGTGTCTGCTGATTGAACAGAAGGCAATTCATCATCTTTTGTTTGCATCTCTGATGATTTATTATTACAGGCAATAGTAAGTACCGTCATGGCAAATGCTGCCATGAAATAATGTAAGTATTTCATATTAGTTGATTGTTATGAATGAGATGCGATAAAAAACTAATTACATAAATGCAGGCTTAAAAATTATTCAATGGTTTATAACTAATAATTTATGCAATAGTTTATTAATCGCTTAAAGCAACAATAATTTTTTATAGATAAATTTAATTGAAAAAATTTGCAAGCCTGCTACAGTTAATTACTACAGAAGAATTTTTGTAACCAATCAATCAAGTTAAAAGAAAGTAAAATGATGTGTAATGAAAATTGCGATCGATATTTATTTCATTCCGCCGAGTTGCATAATAATATCCCATTCATCACCAGTTACTGGCTGAACAGATAATCTTCCTATTCTAACGAGCGCCATATTTTGCAAGCGCTTGTCTGCTTTTATTTGTATAAGTGTAACAGGTTTTTTTAGTGCTTTTACAGGTTTAAGCATAACAGAAACCCATTTATCATCATCTATTGTTGGGTCTTGATAAAACTCTTTTGTAACTTTTGTAATGCCTACAATTTCCATTCCTTCATTACTGTGATAATATAAAACCTCGTCACCTTTTTTCATTGCTTTTAAATGAATGCGCGCTGCAAAATTTCTTACACCGTCCCACGACGTTTCTTTATCTTTTACAAGCTGCTGCCAGCTATATGCATCGGGTTCTGATTTTACAAGCCAGTGTGCCATTGATTATAATTAAAAATTAAAAATGAATAATTAAAAATAAGCCAACCTTTATAAAGCCTTTAAACATTCATTCAAACTTTCTTTCCAGTCTTTTAATTGAATGTTGAATGTGCTAACAAATTTTGTTTTATCAAACGCAGAATAAGCCGGGCGTTTTGCAGGCGTTGGATATGCAGAAGTTGGAATTGGATTGATGATACAATCAAGCTGTTTAATTTCTTTAATAGCAACTGCAAAATCGTACCATGAAATAATTCCATCGTTACTGAAATGAAAGATAGTATATGAGCTTTGAGCTTTGAACTTTGAGCTTTGAGCATCATTCACGTTTGACGATTCACGATTCACGATCTGCACAATCGCTTCTGCCAAATCTTTTGCATAAGTAGGTGAACCAAACTGATCGTTTACAACATTTATTTCTTTACGTTCATTCATTAAACGCAACATGGTTTTTACAAAATTATTTCCATATTCACTATAAACCCATGCTGTGCGAATGATAATTGTATTCACATTATTTTTCAACGCCAATGCTTCGCCCTGCAATTTTGTGTATCCATAATAATTTACAGGATTGGTTGCATCATCTTCACTATAAGGTTTGTTTCCTTCACCATCAAAAACATAATCGGTAGAAACATGAATGAGCACTGTTTTAAATTGATTGCAATAAGTTGCAATGATGCCAACAGCTTCTGCATTTATTTTATAAGCAACTTCTTTTTCTGTTTCGGCTTTATCAACTGCTGTGTAAGCTGCACAGTTTATAAAAAACGAGGGTGAATATTTTTGAAAGATTTTTTCTATTGATGTTTCATCAGCAATATTTAATTCGTCCTTATCAAAAAAAATAAATTGAAAATTTTTACTTGAAGATGCAATGTTTTGCAACGATAAGCCAAGCTGACCTTTTTTTCCGCTTACTAAAACTACTGAAGCATGCATCTTTATAAGTGTCAAAAATTTATAAAATTATTATAGGTTAAAAATTCAGAGAGCCGATGTTTGAATAAATAATCACTTTAAGAAGTCAGGCATCCCTCTCCATTTTTGGAGAGGGAAACGAGAGTGAGGTTATTTTTGTCTTGTGAATTCTTTAGGCAGTTTAAACCATTCTTCACTGGCAAGCGATTTAAAATAATCATACGTTTTTTTCAAACCTTCCTGCCTTGAAACTTTTGGTTCCCAGCCAAGAATATTTCTTGCTTTTGTTATATCGGGTTGTCTTTGTTTTGGATCATCAACAGGTAAAGGCTTATAAATAATTTTTACTGATGCGCCTGTTAGTTTTAAAATTTCTTCTGCAAAATCTTTCAGCGAAATTTCGTTCGGATTACCAACATTCACCGGCATTGAATAATCGCTCATCAACAAACGATAAATGCCTTCCACTAAATCATCAACATAACAAAAAGAACGCGTTTGACTGCCATCACCAAACACAGTTAAATCTTCGCCGCGCAAAGCCTGGCCAATAAATGCAGGCAATGCTCTTCCATCATTCAAACGCATGCGCGGACCATATGTATTAAAGATGCGAATGATTCTTGTTTCAACACCATGATAAGTATGATATGCCATTGTCATCGCTTCCTGGAAACGTTTGGCTTCATCATAAACACCACGCGGACCAACAGGATTTACATTGCCCCAATATTCTTCTTTCTGCGGATGAACAAGCGGATCGCC
>CAXSDU010000164.1:0-6339 GCA_964236165.1 uncultured Parafilimonas sp.
CGAGTATGCCTTTTTCTTTTCCCAGTTCCCGCAGCAGGTTATTGTAATGCACTTCCAACTCATCACCGCTTTTATTGACAAGCGTTTGCCAGTTATATGCCAGCGGAATAGGCATGGTACGGTTATGCGGCGGCTTGCTGTATTCATCTGCCATTTTTAAAAACAGCAAATACGTAAGCTGCTCTAAATAATCTCCATAACCTACACCATCATCACGAAGTGTGTTGCAGAATGCCCAGACTTTGGAAACGATTTGAGAGTTTGACATGAAAAATGAGATTTAGAAGAAGCTTACATTTTCTATATTATCTTTTACATCGGATATGCGAGTTTTTGTTGAAAAGAGAAGATCAAAAGAGGGGTTTATTCTTTTCCTCCTAATGTCTTCCGCTTGCTCTAGTAATATCGATTTATTAATCTTTTCATTATTCAATATTACAAACAGTATATTTTTTAATGCTTCTAATTGAGTTGTATAATCACTAATAGCCTTTTTTAAATGCTTTTCATTTTGAATTATAAGTGTATGATTTTCCAACAGAGTTTCACTTATCTCTGTGCCTAACAGCTCTGAAACGTTATTGCGATTTAATTGTGAAGATTGTTCTTTAACGGTATTTATAAAGCTCGAAATTTGCTTGTTATGAATGTCATAATAATCAGATTCAATAATCTGATTTATCAGTATTCTTTTGTCTCCTTCAAAAGATGTTTCTAATTGTAATTTCTCGATAGGAAATTTATCATTTCTTTTAGCGTAAAATAATGAAAACAAGAAAGAACAAAAGTTAACTAACAGACCTAATAACCATTCTTGTGCTGTACTTAGATTCTGAAATACATCAATCTTTGGAAATATATAGAACATACTAACGGTTATAATTAGAATAAGAAAAGCTGGTACAAATCTTTTTACATACTTTTCCATGTGTAACTTCCGAAGTTTTTCTAATCTTTTTTCTTTATCTGTTTCTCGGATTAATATTTCATTTTGAATTGAATCAATTTTCTCTGTGTAATAAGATTGCATATTTTGTTTCAAAAGATTCAAGTTATTATTTATAGAATTTTGAAAATCGACTAAAATGTTTTCTTGCAATTTTGTAACCTTTTCAGAATTTGCTAGTTCAAAATCTCGTAAGTTGACCTTGATTAATTTGAGTTGTTCTTCCAGATTTACACAAGTGCTTTTAAATTCATTAATAAACTGTTCATATCGATTGAATATCTGATGAAAGGCGATTTCTTTTGACTCATCAATATTAATATTTAAAGAATCTTGCGCATCTAACTCTTCACTTAAACCTAGCTTTCTAATAAACATCTTTGTCTCATTAGCTAATGCTGCTACTCTATACATCCGTACTGCAGCATCATAACTTTGAAAAATACTTGATAGATTTTTATTCGCATCAGAAATACTTTGATTAATTGATTCGAGAGGTTTTTTTAAATGAACTCGATTGAAAATGGACTCTACATTTTTTAATATTATTGTTTTTCGATCAGTTTCCAAAAATCTTTTAATTCGATTGAAGATGTCAGAATACCAATGATAAAACTGAAATTCTACCTTCGTAGGTAAATCAATATTTTTCATTAAAAGTTCAAATTCTTCTGCAAATTCAGTTTTGCTTATCGATATTTCACTAATCGATAATGAATAAAGTTTCTGTTTTACTTTTTCTTTGACATCGTAAAGCTTGGTAGATATTTTATTTTCAATATCTTTCAACTCTTTAATAAAGATGCTTTCAATATCAGATATTACTGATCTTTTCCAACTTCTAACCTGATCTATTTCGTTAAATTCTAATGGTGTGGATAGTACGTCTCGAACTTTGACATTTTCCCCAATAGCACCATCAAGCACATGATTAACGTTTTTTAGAATCACACTAAAGTTTTGATTTAATGTGTCAGTACCTATTTTTGTTTTTTTCTCATATTCATCAATATTTTTTTGAGCCTTTGCGACAAATTCTTCTATTGTTTGAAGTTGGTCAGTAATAATATTTAAAAAATAGTTTTTTATCTCGTTAGCAATTCTTACATAATAATTAATCTTATGGCTGTGAAGTTTAATTGCATTTTCAACATTCTCAGGATTTGACTTTTCAGTTATTAATGTTATTAATCTCGAGATATTATAATTATCAATCGAATCAATTAGTATAAAATCATCAATAGTTAAATTGGTAGATTTGAAAATACCTTTCATCCTAACTATCAAACCGTGTAAAACTTCTTGTGCTTTTTCGTGATCTATGTTATTTTCAGTAACCTGTTGCAAATTATTTATTTTAAATTCTGATGCTCTTGTTACAATAAATAATGTTGGAATTTCTTTAAGATTTTTTTCCTTTTCCTTTAATAACGGAATGTCTGAACTGCTCAAAGGTGAAGCTCCAGAAAAACAATAAAGTAACAAATCACAAAGCGGCAAAGCATCTCGAACAACTTCCTCTAACATTAAAGGATCGCCCGAACCGGGTGTATCTATTATTACTGTATTATCTAATAATATTCTATCATCAACTGAAATAACAACAACTGGAACAATTCCACCACGTACAGATCTAATTACATAATTTCTATTCTTTCTATTTGTTATCAAAGTAATTCCATTATCAGTAGGATTCTGATCTCGTTTCCTTTCGTCAGGAGTACCCCAGAGATTAAGAATTGAATTAATAGTTGAACTTTTTCCTGAAGAAAAATGACCGAGAAAACCAATGTAAAAAAGGCTTTTATCTCTTTTAATATATTGGTCTAAACTTCTTTCTAATCTGTTTAGGAGATTGTAGTAGTCTGAACTAAGATGATTAGTGCCAATTTCTAATGAGCGTTTTATCATGTCACTATTCAAAAGTTCTAATAAATCATCAATTCCTTTGGCAATTTTCTGACATTGTATGTCAACTTGATTACTTCCCATATGAAATTTATATTGAGTTGTTAAGGCTAAACCTGTTTTAATCTTTTGTTTTAAAGCTTTCTATTTGATTTTTAGATAAATAATTTTATCACGTTCTTTTTTTTGAATTGTGATTCATTAAGCTTATCGAACTCCGACAATTGATTCCATCTAACTAACCTACGGACACTATCTTCATTCGATAATTTCCACATTACATTCCAAGGTGTTTGAAAAAAGTGTTTAAGCTTATAATCTTCAGTAAACACTATAATGATGTACAAGTCAATATCAGCATTTTGACTGTATGGAACGGGTGTCCAACTGTTCAAATTGGATGATGCTTTCGCATGAGCTTTTACTTGTATTTTGGTTTCATCGGGAAGTATAACATCCCAATCTTTTTGAGTGCTGTTTGGCGCAAGCTTGCCTCTATATAGGTCTGCTACAATAAACTCACCTAGTTGCGACGTGAAATTTGTTTTGTTATTTATAACATTTAATTCTTTTAATTCTGACCATGCCTTTAAATAGTCGAATATCAAATTTCGAATTTTTGAATACTCTCTTTTAATTTTCATATCAGTTTCCCTTCAAACGCTTTCTTTAAAATACTTTGCCTTAATGCCTCTGCTTGTTGCAGGCTTTGAGTTATACTTTCTTCCATTTTATCAGCTACACTAAATCTGCTTTCAATCTCTTGAACAATACTTTTTTGTTCTTCGATTGAGCAATAAGGAATATTAACTTGCCTTAACTTTTCTTGACCAATGTTTCGCATTGATTCCTGATTGCCAGTTGATAAAAATTCAATTTGTTCTCGTCCTTTTCTTGAACGTAAAAAATAAAGACAGTAATAATCGTTAAGTAAATCGCTAAATATTATTCTTAATGTTTTATCACTAAGCATAACTTTTTTGGAAACTGATTTTACAATAACAGAGTTTCCAACTAACTCAATCGTGTTTGCTCTGCTTAAAATAAAATCGCCTTTTCTTACAAAATAGGCTTCGTTGATTTTTGATTGTTCAAGTACAGTTTTGCTTTCTTCCTCATCAAATTCACCCCAAGTGACTGCGCTAACTTTTAATACTCCAATTTCATTTTTTACTGGCGGTCGTTCGTCACACTTAAAGCTTTTACCAGCTTCAATTTTTTGTATATAACTTTCAAGCTTATTAAGTTGCCATTCTTTCGGCAATTCATCATCGTTTACATTTTCATTTGTAAGTTTTCCTTCAAACGCTGATTTTAATACAGACAGCCGATAAGTTTTTAATTGTTGTTGTGCAATTTTTAATTGTTCTACGCCTTTGTCTAATTCACTAAAGAGTTCTTCTATTTTGGAAACAATAGTTTGTTGTGTTGGCTTAGGTGGAATTAATAAATCATAGTTCCAAAGAATGCTTGGGTCAACATGCGGAATACCTACACCTTTTGCTCTTGTATTTATATCAAGAAACTTTGACTGCAAAAAATAATAAGCATAATTATTTTCAATGTCGGGAAAATTCAATTTAACTAATGTACTTCCTAATGCACCTTTTATTGCTTTGCCAACATAGCCAGAACGTGAGCCATCCCAAACCATTAAAAAATCTCCATCATCACATAAAACACAACCAACACCGTCGGTATATTCATCAATGATGTTTTTCTCAAACGCTTTAATGTTTACATAAGGAATAAAACATTCTTTAGTTTTTTCAATTGATACCCGCTTAGGCTTTTTGCCTTTAGTTGGAATAACATATTCTCCCAACTTCACCTGCTTCCAATCCTTTGGTAACTGTTGATTCATTTTAAATATCAGTTTCAACAAATTCATTTTCTTCTTTGACCTCTTTAATTTCTCTGGCATAAAAAGTTATGCTTTCATCGTTCTCAAGAATCTTATATTTTTTATAAAAGTCTTCAAGCTCTTCTTCTTTCAACCAAGCAGACCCAACAAAACCACGATTGAAAAGATGTTCAAAAAATTCATGCGTCAAGGAAGAATATTTTAAATATTTTTTTTCAATCTTGTTACCATCTGCAATTTTAAGTTTTTCAATCGCGCAGATAGGGATATGTATTCCTGAAGATATTAACCTCTCGTTTTGCTCTTGCAGTTTATCTGTAGGTCTTAAAAATGCACAACAATAGGGAAAACGAAATTCCTTTATGTTCTCGGCTAAGTCTAATGATTCGCAATAATCTTGGTCGCATAGACAACTTTGAAGTTTTTTTATTTGCTCGTCAAGGTTTTTGACCTTTGAAAAATAAAGAACTCCATTATCCCAAATTTTGTATTGTAAGAACACAATTCGAATCAATCCTTTTGATTCATCATGTTGTTCATATATTAAGTCGGCACCAGTTAAATGTTCTGGTTTATCAGGATGCAGTAAGCGAATTCGGAGATATTTGTCATTAGTTAATTTATAATCAACAAAGAAGTCATTCCCTTCAAGATACTTAGCTCCAAAATCTTCTCTGTTAGCTCTGCTTGTGTCACGAATGAGTATTCTGTTTTCAGAAATCTTTCTAGGCAGCAAACTTTTTTTTATACTCTCTAAACTTCCTATTTTATTTTTTAAAGCCTTTTTGGTATCTGGATTTATTAACTCTCCTTGTTTTAATAACTTTTTGTATGAATCAATTTCTTCTTGTAAAATTTCCAAGGCTGAAACTTGTTTTTGTTGTTCAATTGAAATTGCCTCAGCTTTTGCAATAAAGACCTTTGCTTCATCACTTAAATTTCTTTGAGGTAAGTTTTTAATTATGTCTTCATATAGTTCAGGGTTGAAGTCGTGAAATAATCTTATTGAATTTTCATATGTCGGCTTTTGCTTTTTTTTATTTGCAATGCTTATAATGTCTCTCATTGCTACAACAAGTTGAAAAGCCACATTCTTCCTATTTTCCTCGGAAATATTATTAAGTTCAAGCATACATCAGAATATTAGTTCCATCAACATAATATAAAATTTATTGCATAGTTACTTCTATGCTGCCAGTGCTTCATTTAACTCCTGCAATATGTTTTCATAATCTTCTTTAAACAACTGGTAGAACCTGCCCAAGCCGCCCTGTTTATTAAAAGGGTCGAGCTCAAAATCTTCTTTCTCCACATGAAAGCTACCGGCAACATAATCTTTTATTATGCGCAGCCATTGCATTTGCTCTTCGGTAAAACGGTTGTGCTGCCCCGCGTTCTTTTTTAATATCCATTGCTGAAAATTTTTGTCAACCGTTTTATCATAAGGCGTTAAGGCGGCATCAATGCCGGTTACCCTGCGTATTAAACTCACCAGCGCCACCAGTTCATTTTTTGCGGAGGCGCCGGTTTCGCCTGTTACTGCATAAGCGCTCCACACGGGCAGCGGCGCCAGCATGGGTTGCTGCGTTTTTATTGTTTCGCAGAGGTTTTTTATCATAGT
>CAXSDU010000165.1:0-6316 GCA_964236165.1 uncultured Parafilimonas sp.
AGTCATCATTCCAAAACATGAAGAAAGCGGCAGAACATGGCTTTCAAAAGGATTGTTGCGCGATGCAAAAAAAATTATCAATATAAATATTTCCTTATTAAAAGATTTGATAACTGAAGGCAGCCCGTTGATTGGTGTTGAACCATCTGCTATTCTTACTTTTCGTGATGAATATATTGATCTCGCTGATGATAATTTATTTGATGCTGCAAAAACGCTTTCAAAAAATGTATTTACAATTGAAGAATTTATTGCGAATGAAATTGATAAAGGAAATATTGATTCATCTCTTTTTACAAAAGAAAAACGAAATATAAAATTACATGGACATTGTCAGCAGAAAGCATTGTCATCCGTTGCACCAACTATAAAAATTTTATCATTACCCGAAAATTATTCTGTACAAACTATTCCATCCGGCTGTTGCGGAATGGCAGGTTCGTTTGGTTATGAAAAAGAACATTATGAATTAAGTATGAAGATTGGCGAACTCGTTTTATTTCCTGCAGTGCGCAACCAAACAAATGATACAATTATCGCTGCGCCCGGCACAAGTTGCCGTCATCAAATAAAAGATGGAACGGGAAGAAAAGCAAAACATCCTGTTGAGATTTTGTATGAAGCACTTCTGTAATGTTATTTATAAATAGAGAATTATATTTAGAAGATTTTACGGAATAAGGGAGAAAATATTTCGTTATTTTAATTTTCATTTTTTAAAAATAAAAGTTGAATAATCAAATACAACAATCGAAATAGCAGATTCATCTTCTGTTAAACAAAAACTTGATCAAACTTGTTATTAACACTAATAAACACATACTATAATGACAAATGAAAAAACAGAAAATGTAACCGGAGAAAGCGATAAAAAAGAGGATGCTTTTAAAAATGATCCGCAAATATTAAATACAACAGATCCGCAGGAGCATATGAAGGGACCTCTTTCCTCATTAATGCATACAATAGAAAAAAAGGCTGAAGACAATGATCGTAAAGACGAAGAAGAAAAAGAAGCATAGAAATAAATTACTCCTTTCCTGTTAGAATAAGAACCAAATCGTGATTCGTAAATTCGCGTGCATGATTTTTGTTTCTTCATTTTACTTTTACAATTGATGGAAGAAAAGAATCTGCAGCTTGTAAGCAAAAAAGAATGCATCAGGACTAACAAAAGGTGTTTTCAAACATGAGTAATATTTACAATCATTCCAATGTCATTTGTTAAAAACTTGTGTCCTAAACTAACACCTGTTATTTACTGTTTTCCTATCTTGTAACCCTCGCCTGCCATACGAAACTTATTATTTATTAATTTTGAAAACATACATGCCAATGGCAAGTAATAAAGGTTTATATCATCCATCTTACGAACACGATTCGTGCGGAATTGGTTTTGTTGCTGATATAAAAGGCAACAAGTCTTTTCAAACAATTGCTGATGCATTAACAGTGCTGGAAAACATGGAACATCGCGGTGCCTGTGGTTGCGAAAACAATACTGGCGATGGCGCCGGCATCATGATTCAAACACCACATGATTTTTTTAAAGATGAATGTAAAAAGCTCGACATACAATTACCTGAATTTGGGAAGTATGGTGTTGGTGTTATCTTTTTTCCGAAAGAACCAGATGCTTATGAAGAATCAAAAAGATTGTTTAATAAATGCGCTGATGAATTAAATTTAAAAGTACTTGGTTATAGAAAAGTTCCTGTTGATGATGCTGAAGTTGGTTTCACCGCATTAAGTGTTGAGCCAAAAATTGAGCATGTTTTTATCAAATGCCCAAACCACATTCATGATAAAGATGCGTTTGAAAGAAAATTATTTGTGTTGCGCAACCATGCAACGCATTTTATTAATAAAAAAATTAGCGAGAACGAAATAGGTTTTTATATCGCATCGCTTTCATACAAAACAATTGTTTATAAAGGGCAGCTTACCAGTAAACAGGTGCGTAATTATTTTACTGATTTGCAAAATAAAAAATTAGTCAGTGCTTTTGGTTTAATACACTCACGTTTTGCTACCAATACTTTCCCTTCATGGAAGCTTGCACAACCTTTTCGTTTTATTGCGCACAATGGCGAAATAAATACGTTGCAGGGAAATTTAAACTGGTTGCGTTCAAGCGGTAAAAATTTTACTTCTCCATATTTCTCTGAAGAAGAAATGAATTTGCTGCTGCCGGTTGTTACAGAAGGTCAAAGCGATTCTGCATGTTTGGATAACATGATTGAGCTGCTTACACTTTGTGGTCGTTCTTTGCCGCATGTAATGATGATGTTGATTCCGGAAGCATGGGACCAGGATGATAAAATGGATGCAACTAAAAAAGCATTCTATGAATTTCATTCTGCTTTTATGGAACCGTGGGATGGACCTGCATCTATAACGTTTACAGATGGAAATATTATCGGCGCAACGCTCGATAGAAATGGTTTGCGTCCATCACGTTATTGCGTTACGTCAGACGGGCGCGTTATTATGGCTTCTGAAACCGGCGTGCTGCCTGTTGACCCATCTTTAATAATTGAAAAAGGAAGATTGCAGCCGGGCAAAATGTTTATAGTTGATATTAATCAAGGCAGAATTATTAGTGATAATGAGCTAAAAGAAAAGATTTGTTCTCAAAAGCCTTATGGCGATTGGCTGAATAAATATAAAATTCGTTTGGAAGAATTGCCTGAGCCGCGTGTTACATTTTCTCAGCTTAAACACGAACAGGTTTTTAAATATCAAAAAGCATTTGGTTATACTTCAGAAGAATTAGATAATATAATTACGCCAATGGCAACCGGCGGCAAAGAACCGCTTGGTTCTATGGGTTCAGACATTCCGCTGGCAATTTTGAGTGATGAGCCGCAACATTTAAGTTCATACTTCAAGCAATTATTTGCACAGGTAACCAATCCGCCAATTGACCCGATTCGTGAACGGCTCGTTATGTCGTTAAGAACATTTGTTGGAAACATTGGAAATATTTTGGTTGAAAATCCGCTTGCCTGTCATAGTGTTTCCTTAAAGCAACCAATACTTTCAGAATTTGAATTAGAAAAAATCCGAAGCATAGACACAGGCATGTTCCAGGCAAAAACATTGCAATGTTATTTCAGGGCTGATGGAAAACCAGGTTCTTTAAAAGCCGGTTTAAGCAGGCTTTGCCGTTATGCAGAAGATGCGGTGAATGAAGATTTCAAAGTTTTGATTTTACAGGATAGAGCAATAGATTCCGAGCACGCGCCTATTCCATCTTTGCTTGCAACTGCGGCTGTTCATCATTATTTAATTCGCAAAGGTTTACGCGGACAAGTAGGAATTATTGTTGAAGCCGGCGACATTTGGGAGGTACATCATTTTGCTTGTCTCATTGGTTTTGGCGCAACTGCCATCAATCCATATCTCGCATTATCTTCTATAAAAGATATGAAAGAAAACGGCAAGTTATCGCAGGAACAAAGTGATGATGAGCTGAAGAAAAATTATATAAAAGCAGTTAACGATGGCTTGCTGAAAGTATTTTCAAAAATGGGTATATCTACTTTGCAATCTTACCAGGGCGCACAAATTTTTGAAATACTTGGTTTAAATAAAGATGTAGTTGATGAATATTTTACCGGCGCTATTTCGCGTATTGAAGGAATGGGCTTGGATGAAATTGCGAAAGAGGCGTTGACAAAACATTTTTATGCGTTCAGCAAAAAAGAAAATTTAAGTGATCGTTTAGCAGATGGCGGCGTTTATAAATGGAGAGTAAAAGGCGAGTTTCATTTATTCAATCCAACAACCATTCACTTGTTGCAATATTCAACAAGAATGAATGATTATAAAATATTCAAAAAATATTCTGCGGCGGTAAATGGTCAAAGTGAAAAAGCATGCACGCTGCGCAGCTTATTTCAGTTCAAAAAAAATTGTAAATCCATTTTAATTGATGAAGTAGAATCTGTAGAAAATATTTATAAAAGATTTGCAACCGGCGCTATGAGTTTTGGTTCTATTTCATGGGAAGCGCACACAACTTTGGCAATCGCAATGAATCGTCTTGGCGGAAAAAGTAATACAGGTGAAGGTGGAGAAGATGATGCACGTTACAACAAATTACCAAATGGTGATTCAATGCGAAGTTCTATTAAACAAATTGCGTCTGCACGTTTTGGTGTTACCAGTTTGTATTTAACAGAAGCCGATGAGTTGCAAATAAAAATGGCGCAAGGTGCTAAGCCTGGTGAAGGTGGTCAATTGCCCGGGCATAAAGTTGATGAATGGATTGGAAAAATCCGTCATGCAACACCGGGCGTTGGTTTAATATCGCCACCGCCGCATCATGATATTTATTCTATAGAAGATTTGGCGCAATTAATTTTCGATTTAAAAAATGCAAATCGCAAAGCAAGAATAAGTGTTAAGCTGGTAAGTAAAGCTGGTGTGGGTACAATTGCTGCTGGCGTTGCAAAAGCAAAAGCAGATGTAGTATTGATCGCAGGTCATGATGGAGGAACAGGCGCATCGCCGGTGAGTTCTATACGTCATGCAGGTTTGCCGTGGGAATTAGGTTTAGCTGAAACGCATCAAACATTGGTAAGAAATAAATTGCGTGACAGAGTTGTGGTGCAGGCAGATGGTCAAATGAAAACAGGAAGAGACATTGCCATTGCAGCATTATTAGGCGCAGAAGAATGGGGCATTGCAACGGCTGCATTAATTGTTGAAGGTTGTATTATGATGCGTAAATGTCATCTCAATACTTGCCCTGTTGGTGTTGCAACACAAGATGAAAGCTTGCGCAAAATGTTTACCGGCGATGCTGAGCATGTAATTAATTTCTTCAAATTTATTACGCAGGAATTAAGAGAGATAATGGCTGAACTTGGTTTTAGAACAGTAAATGAAATGGTTGGTCAGGCTGATTATTTGCAAATGCGTGATAACATTTCTCACTGGAAATTTAAACACATTAATGCATCGGCTGTATTGTATAAAGCACATGCACCATTAAATGCAGCAGTATTTTGCAGTGAAAGCCAGGATGATATTTTAGAAGATGTGCTTGACTGGAAACTACTGGAAAAAGCGCAACCTGCTATTCATCATCAGCAAAAAATATATGAAGAGTTTGAAATAAAAAACACTGACCGTACAACCGGAACAATTGTCTCAAACGAAATAACCAAAGTGCATAAAGCAGCAGGTTTACCTGCAGATACAATTCATTTTAAATTCAGCGGAACTGCAGGGCAAAGCTTTGGTGCATTCAACACAAAAGGTGTAACGTTAGAACTCGAAGGCGATGCTAATGATTATTTTGGTAAAGGATTAAGCGGCGCAAAACTTATAATTTATCCTTCGCAATATTCAACATATATACCTGAAGAAAATATTATCATCGGCAACGTTGCATTGTATGGCGCAACTGCCGGCGAGGTTTTTATTCGCGGTAAAGCTGGCGAACGTTTTTGTGTGCGCAATTCAGGCGCAACCGTTGTGGTGGAAGGTGTAGGCGATCATGGTTGTGAATATATGACCGGTGGCATTGCCGTTGTTCTTGGTAACACAGGAAGAAATTTTGCAGCAGGCATGAGCGGCGGCATTGCTTATGTGTATGATGTGAATGCAAAATTTTCTGAGAACTGTAATAAAGAAATGGTTGATTTAGATCCGGTAAATGAGGAAGATGAACGTACGTTAAAAGAATTAATCAACAAACATTATTTAAATACAGGAAGTGCCGTTGCTAAATTTATGTTAGATGATTTTGATAACCAGTTAAAGAATTTTATAAAAGTATTTCCCAAAGATTATAAGCAGGCGCTTCGCCAGCATAGCTTGCAGGCGCGACACCAAAACGTATAATAAGTTTAAGCAAAATCAACTTAAAACTTAAACATAAAACTTAGAACGTAAATGGGCAAACCAACAGGATTTTTAGAATTTGAAAGAGAAGCACCGGTAAAAATTCCGGTGGCAGAAAGAGTAAAAACGTATCACGAATTTATTGGAAGATACAGCGATGTTGAACTCAATCATCAATCTGCACGATGCATGGATTGCGGCGTTCCATTTTGTCACCAGGGTTGTCCGCTCGGAAATATTATTCCTGAATTTAATGATGCAGTATATCGCAAAAGCTGGAAAGAAGCGTATGAAATTTTAAGTTCAACAAATAATTTTCCTGAATTTACCGGGCGCATTTGTCCGGCGCCTTGCGAAAGTTCCTGCGTGCTTGGCATCAATCAACCGCCTGTTACTATTGAAGAAATTGAAAAGCATATTATAGAAATTGCATTTGATAACGGTTATGTTCAACCCAAAA
>CAXSDU010000166.1:0-6265 GCA_964236165.1 uncultured Parafilimonas sp.
AATATCAGCAGGTAAATTAAAATCAGCCGTTAATCTTATATCTGCTGAAGATGCGCCCGCTTTAAGTGTATATTTTCCAGCATCTGCAATCCATGATTCTTTATCGGTATAAAATGAAGCAAGATCAGCAGCAGTAAGCTTGAATTTTAATGTTTGTGTTTCCCCTACATTAAGCAATTTTGTTTTTGCAAAAGCTTTTAATTCTTCAGCAGGTTTATTTATATTAACTGATGGTGCACTTAAATAAATTTCAACAATTTCTTTTCCTGCGTATTTGCCTTGATTTGTTATAGTGATGCTGGCTGTAATATCATTTTTAAACGTTGATGAGCTCAACTTTAAATTTCCATAAGTAAATTTTGAGTATGATAAACCATAGCCAAATTCATAAGCGGGCTTTACATTAAAAGTATTGTAATAACGATAACCAACATAAATCCCATCGTCGTATATAGCTTCTGCAGGCGTCATCTTCATACCCATCATTCCGGTAGTTGCTTTTTCGGGAAACTCTTTTCCGGGAAAACTTTTTGCTGAAGGCACATCATTATAACTAACAGGAAATGTTTGTGCAAGTTTGCCGGAAGGATTTACTTTACCACTTAATAAATCTGCCATTGCATTGCCGCCTTCCAAACCTGGTTGCCATGCCAGCAAAATTCCATCCACTTCATCACGCCAGCTTGCCATTTCAATAACACCGCCAATATTTAATACAACTACTACTTTTTTGTTTTGCGCATGAAATGCATCTGCTACATTTTTTATTAATGTTGTTTCTGTGTCTGATAAATTAAAATCATTATCTACTTTCCTGTCTTTGCCTTCACCTGCATTTCTTCCTATCGTAATAATTGCAACATCAGATGAAGCTGCCTGTTTGTTTATAAAATCATTATCAAAAACATATTCAGGCATCGGTGATCGTGGATGCATGAATTGTTCAATAATACCTTGTGCAGGATTCTTTGCTTTGTAATCGGCAAGATAATCAATGTAAGTTTTTTTTGTTTCATCATTCAGCATATATCCGGCATTGCTTAAACCTTGTGCAAGAGAAATTGTATAAGCTTTGTTTACATCACCGCTGCCGGTGCCACCGGCAATTAAATCATAACTATGGACACCGAATAATGATATATTTTTTACTGAAGTTAAAGGAAGTGCATTGTTATCATTCTTTAATAAAATCATACTTTCTGATGCTGCCTCGCGTGAAATTTGAGCATCTTTTTTCAGATCGGGTTTATCAGAAAATTTATAATTTTTAAATACAGGAGATTGCAGCATAACATTTAAAATACCTGCAACCTCTTCATCTAAAATTTTTTCATCCAGCGTTCCATTTTTAACAGCATCCATTATTGCTTTAGTTTGATTAGGCGTGCCCGGCATTAATAAATTATTGCCTGCTTTCATTTGACCAACAGCATCTTTACCCCCAAACCAATCACTCATTATAAAGCCTTTATAACCCCACTCTTTTCTTAAAATAGTTGTAAGCAAATCATAATTTTCAGATGTATATTTTCCATTGATAAGATTATAAGAACTCATTATTGTCCATGGCTGTGATTTCTTAACAGTTATCTCAAAATTCTTTAAATAAATTTCCCGCAGGGTTCTTTCGCTTATTATTTCATTGACTGAATTGCGATCTGTTTCCTGGTTGTTAGCCGCAAAATGCTTTGCTGATACTCCAACACCATTGCTTTGTATGCCATTAATTATTGCAGCAGCTATATTGCCAGATACAACCGGGTCTTCAGAATAGTATTCAAAATTTCTGCCGTTTAAAGGATTACGTTGAATGTTCATACCAGGACCAAGTATTACATCCAAACCATATTCATGCACCTCGCTGCCAAAAGCAACACCTACTTTTTTTACGAGTGCTGTATCCCATGAAGAAGCCAGCAAAGTTGCTACCGGCCAAGCTGTTGCATAATATGTTTTAGAACTATCGTTGTTACGAATAGGATCAATACGTACGCCGGCGGGACCATCAGACACAACCATTGACGGAATGCCCAGTCGTGGAATAGCGAATGTAGTTCCTGATGCGCCAGCTACTTTATCTTTTGTTGAACCAATATTTGCGGGTTCGTCTTTTTTCATGCCTGGCATACTAAAGCCGTTACCTACAACAAATTTTGCTTTTTCTTCAAGCGTCATCGCGGCAACTACATCTTTAATATTGCTCTTTCCTAATTGCGGTGTTTGTGCTCTACCTATATTGAAAATTAATAAAAACAATACAAGCTGTGTAAGATTTTTTTTCATAAAGTTTTAATTAAAAGTGTATAGTTATTTTATAATGGCAATCAAAATTATCTTTTCAAATATAATTAGCTGTTTAATGAGATGAATACAAAAAAAACTGCGATATAAACCGAATAAAATATTCTAATGCCTTTTTCGGTGCTATAAAAAGCTGTGTTTTTATTTAAGCAGTTAATCACAACATATTTTGCATAAAATATTATTCACCAAACCAATTCAGATTTAAAATTATTCCTGCGCTTTATGGCTCATTCACAATTAATGCAACGATTACTTGGCTTAACTAAACTGGCTCATCATTCTAAAAAGAAAAAGGGTTTAGCAGCAGAGCTTTCAGAAGAAAATTTATATAGCCGCAGAAAATTTCTTCAAACTTCAGGTAAAGCAGCCTTGGCAACAACCGTGCTTGCGAGTTGTAATAAGATGGTAAAGACGCCGGATAATAATTCTAACGGCAGCCAGCCAAATATTGCAATTATAGGTGCGGGCATTGCCGGTTTAAATGCAGCCTACACTTTAAAAAAACAAGGTATATCATCTAACTTATACGATGCAAATACACGCGCAGGCGGCAGAATTTTTACGGCACAAAATATTTTAAATTCTGATTTGAGCACTGAACTTGGCGGTGAGTTTATAGACAGTAACCATACTGATATGAGAAACCTTGCTGCATCATTTGGTTTTCCGTTACTTAATCTATATGCGCACTCAGAGCTTAAACTACAGCAAAATCTATATTTTTTTAATGGTGTTGGTTATAATGATAATGATTTCGTTAATGGTATTTCAAACTATCTGCCTAAAATAAATAGCGACTATGATAAGTTAAGCGATATTATAAAATACAATTCGTATTCCGCAGTTGATAAGAAATTTGACAATATAAACCTGGAAGAGTATTTTGATTCTATTAATCTCCATGGATGGTTGCGTAATGTTTTGCTGGTTGCATATTTGGGTGAGTATGGATTAAATACATGGGAGTGCAATGCTATAAACTTTTTATTTTTGTTTGGTGAATCTCCTGAAGGCGAAGTAGCGCTTTATGGTTCAAGTGATGAACGTTATAAAATAACCGGAGGCAATCAGAAAATTGTGGATGCTTTAGCTGATACATTAAAAAATAGTATTCATACTGAATGCAGGCTTGTAAAACTACAGAGCAAAGGCAATAATGGCTTCGAGTTATTTTTTGAAGACAAAACGCAACCTGTAAAAGCAGATATTGTTTTACTTACGCTGCCTTTTAAATTATTAAGAGAAGTTGAATTAAATATTGAGTTGCCAACTGTAAAACGTTATGCTATTAATAATCTTGGATACGGAGATAATTCCAAATTGTTTTTAGGATTTAATGGAAGACCTTGGCGTACAAAATATAATAGTGTTGGTATGAGTTATTCTGATAACGGCACGCAAAATAGCTGGGATAACAGTCAGATGCAGGCAGGAATAGATGGAGGCTTAACTGTTTATTTAGGCGGTAATGATGCAGTTGCATTGGGTAATAACACCACAGACTTTCAGGCACAAAAATATTTAGGTTTATTAAATCAATTATACCCGGGCATAAAAGATAATTATAATAATAAAGCTTACCGGATGAACTGGCAAAACTATCCGTTTGCAAAGTGTGGTTACAGTGCATGGAAAGTTGGTCAATACACAACCATTGCAGGAAGCGAAATTGAAACAGTTGGTAATTTATATTTTGCCGGCGAACATACATCTTACAATTATCAGGGCTATATGAATGGTGGTGCCGTAACCGGACGCAGGGCTGCAGAAAATATTTTGAAGAAAATAGGTTGATGTTTACGGCATTCTTAAAAAATTCGCACACAATTACCGCTCATCAGCAGAAGGCCCATACATACCCGGAACACTTATATTTAACAGGCGTAAAAAAACAGTCAGCTGTCCGCGGTGATGATAAATATGATTTAATGTAAAATTTCTTATTACTACTTTTTTAGGCATGCTGTAAATGATTTGTTCACCTCGTTTTGCAGTCCACACGCTATTTAAATTTTCATCGGTTGCAGTTTCAAGAATTTTTATAGCTGATGAAAGATGTTCTTCAAATAACTGCAAAATTTCATCTGTATCTTCTTTACTTGTGAAATTAAAAACAGCAGTTGCAAAATTAAATTCATCAGCATTAACTGATCTTTCAATCCATACAGGCAGTTCTGCAATGTGTGTTGCAAGCCTTCCTAAACTCATAGATTTTTCATGCGGTTTCCATGCAAGTTTATCCGTTGGTACGCGCTCAAGAATTTTTTTTGTATTGGTTGATTCGTGTTTAAGTTCTGCAGTTAATGCGCTATTTATTGGCATATATTTTTTTAATTTAAATTAGGTTCTGCTAATAACAACTCTATTTGTAGTTGCAAAATTCAAAAAAATTAATAACTAAAAATATCTATTTTAAAAAGAATTAATTTTAAAATGATAAACTCATTTTAAAATTTTGCAACGAAAATTGTTTTCAAGCAGTCAATTAAAAAAAATCATGAAGAAGTATATAATTCTTTTTATATTCTGCCTTTCATCAAAAGAAATTTTTGCGCAAAAAAAGGATAAAATAGCCGGCTATTTTTTATTTGAATACAGTACAACTATGTATGACAGAACATTAGGAAATAATCCATCCGGTGTTGGCATTGGTGCGCAGGTAATGATGAAAACGAAAACAGCATTCGAACCAATAATTGAAATTACTGCGCAAGGTTCTCTTGAAGATGATGATGTTTACAGATTAACACCTGGCGGAAAAGGTGTTCCGGACGCACGTGGTATTATAAATGTATTTGCCGGTTCATCTTTTTACGCTTCAAAACATTTTTATTTATTGTTTATTGCCGGACCAAGTTTTATAAATAACATTACTTATTTAGGTATTAAACCTTCCTGTGGTTTTTATTTTTCAAAAAGAAAAAGAATAACAGCACAGGTTTCTTTTCTAAATATATTTAACCGTGAATTGAATTATACAGAAACCAAGAAAGAGGATTTCGGTGCATTAAATTTTTTGCTGGGAATTAAGTTGTTTTGATTAACCTTCAGAAGTTTTATCAACAAACCATTTTACAGCAAGCTCATATCCTTTTAAACCTAAACCGAAAATGCTGCCTGCAGCTTTGCCTGAAACGTGTGATAATTTTCTAAACTCTTCGCGTGCATGCACGTTACTTATGTGTACTTCAATTACAGGTGTTTTTATTGCAGCAATTGCATCGCCCAATGCAACAGAAGTATGTGTGTAGCCACCAGGATTTAATACGATGCCATTATAATCAAAACCTAATCTTTGTATTTCATTAATCAATTCGCCTTCAACATTACTTTGATAATAATAGAATGCAACAGATGGAAATGCAAGCTTTAATTGTTCTATATAAATATCAAACGAAACATTGCCATAAATATCTGTTTCGCGCTTGCCAAGTAAATTAAGATTAGGACCATTTATAATTGCAATCTTCATATTGCTAATGTAAGTAATGAAGATTAATTGTAGTATGGATTTATTTCCAGCTCATGCACATCTTCAGTTGTATAATTTTTTATTTCATTATACAAAGTATCTCTTTCAACCGGTTCACGTTTAACCTGTTTAATTAATGAAACGAGTTCAGCAGTTGATAATGCAGGGTTTTTTTCTTCGCTGCCGGCCATTGAATAAATTTTCGTAGTATCATCAATTGTTCCGTCAAGATCATTAACACCAAACGATAAACTTAACTGTGCATTTTGCCTGCCCAGCATTGGCCAATATGCTTTAAGATGCGGAAAATTATCAAGATACAAACGTGCAATAGCATAAGTTTTCATGTCTTCAATTAATGAACTCTCTGCAACATTACTCATATCATTATCCTTATTGCGAAACTTTAGCGGAATGAAAGTATTGAAGCCGTTTGTTTCATCCTGCAGTTGCCTTAAACGCTCCATGTGATCAACCCTGTGTTCATAT
>CAXSDU010000167.1:0-644 GCA_964236165.1 uncultured Parafilimonas sp.
ATACTATAACCTGGTAGAGAAAAAGCTGCTTTAACTACGGGTGAAAACATTGTTGAAAAAGTAAATAAAGTTTTATCTCCGCAAACAGATATAAATGAATTGAAGCCTTAAGAAAAACGATAACATATTTAATCAATATATTCATTGAAAATATCATCAATGAATATATTAATTAATGCAATATTATTTTGCGATTATCGTTTGCTATAACTCTTATCAATGTTCCAATATCTTTACTTACGTCTGTCAAAACTAATCGCATTATTTGTTTTGATTTTTTATGCGCACGTATCTGTTTCCCAACCATTAAACCAGGCTGCAACAAATGCTTTTATCATAACAAGAATGGCTGAAAAATTTCATGTGCAGCCAAGAGCCTTGAATGATGATTTATCAAACGATCTTTTCAATCAATTTCTGCAGCAGCTTGATGAAGAACATGTTTATTTTAATAAAGATGATATTGCTCAGTTATCTGTTTATAAGTTTCAGCTTGATGATGAAATAAAACAAAAGAAAAGTGATTTTCTGAAATTAATTACCGGCATTTATACTAAGCGTTTACAGCAGGCTGATACGATGATTGATGCGATTGCTAAAAAGCAATTTAATTTTTTTGTTCAGGAAAAATTTATGGTTACTGA
>CAXSDU010000167.1:654-6172 GCA_964236165.1 uncultured Parafilimonas sp.
GTAAAAATGATTTGATATTAGTTTGCGGCAGTGTGTTTTTAGTAGGGGAAGTGAATTACTTATAAATCAGCTTATCCAAACTTTTCAATGCATAATAAATTGTATAAAAAAATGAAGCTGGATGTGCTTGATGGTCTGCTTGATTTTAATAATGAACTTTCTTCTAAAAATCTAACAAAGCAAAAACAATCTTTAGATAGTGCACAGCCAGCTTTTCAAAAGAAAGCTCAATCGGTTTATAAAAGAAATATTACACGCATAACACAATCGCCCGGTGGTGTTGAACAATTTGTTGCCAACGAATATTGCAAAGCACTTGCAACATGTTATGATCCGCATACAGAATTTTTTCCTTTAACCGAAGAAGAAAATTTTGAAAGCGAATTAGGCAGCCAGCAATTTCGTTTTGGTTTTGCAATTAAAGAAGATGATAATGGCGGCGTTATCATAAATGGTCTTGAACCCGGAAGTCCGGCATATAAATCTGGTTTATTAAATGAAGGCGATAAATTTCAATCATTAAATTGGGAAGGGCAAAATGCTATTGATGTTTCTGATGCAGATGCACATGAACTGGGTGAAATTCTTTCGCAAAGTAATCATGATAAAATAACAATAACTGTAAAAAAAGCAGACGGCACTTTAAGAACAGTTGTATTGATGAAAGCGCAAAGCAACACTGATGAAGATAATAAAGTAAGAAGTTTTTTATTAAAAGGAAATAAAACAATCGGATATATTTCGCTGCCTGCATTTTATAATAATTGGGAAGATGAAAACACCGGCGATAATGGCTGTGCAAATGATGTTGCAAAAGAAATTGTAAAATTAAAAAAAGAAAATATTTCAGGGTTGATTTTAGATTTGCGTTACAATGGTGGCGGTTCAATACATGAAGCTGTTGAGCTATCAGGAATTTTTATTGATGCGGGTCCTGTTGAGCAAATAAAAACAAGAAGCGAAGAAAAAATAATTACGCTTAAAGATATCAATCGCGGAACTATTTTTAGTGGACCGTTAATCATCCTCGTAAATGGTTATAGTGCATCTGCTTCAGAAATGGTTGCAGGTACTTTGCAAGATTATAATCGTGCATTAATTGTTGGCTCTTCAACTTACGGAAAAGCAACAGGACAAATTGTTTTACCGCTCGATACAACTGTAGATTTAGAAAAAAATAATAGCCAAACGCAGGCAGCAAATTATTTAAAAGTTACAACAGATAAGCTGTATCGTATAAACGGAACAACAGCACAGTTTACAGGTGTTAAACCCGATATTATTCTGCCTGATTTTTTAGAAGCCAATCCTCAGCGAGAAGCTGATGCACCTTTTGCTTTGCAGCCATCGGTTGTTGATGCAAACAAATATTATGTGCCTTATCCTGCTTTGCAATTAAACACGTTGCAGGCGTTGGCAAAACAAGATGCCGATACAATTAAACTCTTCAAACAAATTCAGGAATATATTCATCAATATAAAATAATCAATGCGTCAGGCGATGCTTGGCTTAACTGGAAAGATGCATTAGAACAAAGGAAAAAAGATTCGCTTATATCAGATTTTGATACATCGAATTATAAAAATACTTATCTGGTTAAGAATAATAGTTATGATACAGAAAAATTTAAAACTGATAATTCTTCTGCGGATTCAAATGAAACATTTATGAGTTATCTTTCACGTGATCCATATCTTAAAATCAGTTACGATCTGCTTGCTGCAATGGCAAAATAAAAATTTGTAGTCGCCAACTATCATTATCATTTTAAAATATTTTAATTTTATTATTCTGATTTTTTAAACTGCATAATTAAACCAAACTAAATCTGATGAATATTAATTCAACCTTTAATTTCAAAAGCCTAATGCTTGCTGCAACTTTATTTATAATTACAACTAAACTCAATGCGCAAAATACAGTTGATCCGGGTTCTTATATGACTGCAATTTCAAATGCAGAAATGAATATGGACAAAACTTACCTTGCTTATATGAGTGCTGTTGCACACAGCGGAAGAGCTAAAAAAGTTGAAAAGATGCGCCAGCAAACTTTACAAAGCATACTTGATTGTAAATATAAAATTTCTGATTTGCCATATTATAAAGGTGATAATTCACTAAGAAAAAGCAGCATGGCTTATGTAGATTTGTGCTATAAAGTTTTTAATGATGATTACACACACATAGTTAATATGGAAGATTTGATTGAGCAATCTTTTGATGAAATGCAACTGTATATTTTATTGCAGGAAAAAACAAACGAAAAATTAAAACAAGCGGGTGATAGTGTTGAGCAGGCGCAAAAAGATTTTGCTGAAAAATATAATGTAAAAGTTATCAATACAAAAAATGAAGTATCTGAAAATATGGAAATAGCAGATAAAGTAAATCATTATAAAGATCAGCTTTATCTTATTTTTTTTAAGTGTAACTGGCAGGATGGTGAAATTATAAAAGCTATTAATCAAAAGAAATTAACCGGGCTTGAAGAATCGCGCAATGCGCTTGATGAATATGCAAAAGATGGTTTGCTTGCATTGGATAGTTTAAACAATTTCCAGGGGGATCATTCATTGGCGCAGGCATGCAAACAGGCTTTACAATTCTACCAAAAACTTGCAGAAAATGATTTAGTAAAGGTTACCGACTTCTTTCTAAAAGAAGAAAATTTTACTAAGATGAAACAAGCAGCCGATGCAAAAACGCAAAATAATTTAACCAAACAGGAAATTGATAATTATAATAAAGCGGTGAATGATTATAATACATCCATCAATGGATATAACCAACTTAATACGACTATCAATAATGACAGAAACCAGGTAATTAATAACTGGAACAGCAGCACAAATGCATTTTTAGATACACATATACCCCACGTAAAATCGTAACCATACAATTGTATATTTATTCTTAGATTTTTAGTAGGATTTAAATCTGCTAAAATCATACTTCAGTAATTGTTTTTACGGAATCATCATAAATCAAAATATATTTTAATTCTTTTAAGTAGGTTTAAAAAAACTACCATGAGAATAAGTATATTTTTTTTATGTATGATTTTAAGTTTTGAATTAATGTCACAAACAAATAATCAATCTCCATGTTCTTCGCATGAAGCTGCGCAGTTTAATTTTTGGTTAGATGACTGGAACCTTACTTACAGCGATACAATGCATGCAACAAATCATGTTGAAAAAATTATGGGCGGCTGTATAGTGCAGGAAAATTTTAATGATCTGCATGGAAATTATATGGGCAAAAGCTGGAGTGTCTATAATAAAAATTATAAAATGTGGCAACAAACCTGGGTTGATAATCAAGGCGGCTACATTGCATTAACAGGTGGTATGCAGGGCGATTCAATGGTGTTAACCGCACCTGAAAGAATGGTACCTGCAAGCATGAGCCCAACAGGAAAAATTATTATGCGAATGGTGTATCATAACATTAAGGCTGATTCATTTGATTGGGAATGGGAAGGCTCAACTGATCAGGGTGCAACATGGAAAAATAATTGGCATATTCATTACGACAGAAAAAAATAATTCTGTTTATACCTGGAAAACACCAAGTTTAAAATCTTTTATATTTGCGTTATGATTGGCAGCCGAAATACCTTCACTTATAACCGTTCTTGTTTGCGCAGGATCAATTATATCATCAACCCATAAACGTGCAGCCGCATAATAAGTTGATGTTTGTTTTTCGTAACGTGATTTAATTTCGTTCAATAATTTATCCTGTTCATCCTTACTTACTTCTTTACCACTTGTTTGAATTTGCAATAAAGTTTTTGCTGCCTGCTCGCCACCCATAACGGCAATCTTTGCACTTGGCCACGCATAAATAAATCTCGGATCATACGCTTTGCCGCACATTGCATAATTGCCCGCGCCAAAACTATTACCTGTAATAATTGTTATTTTAGGAATAATAGAATTTGCAACTGCATTCACCATTTTAGCGCCGTCTTTTATTATACCCGAATGCTCGCTGCGGCTGCCCACCATAAAACCTGTAACATCCTGCAAAAAAATTAATGGTATTTTTTTTTGATTGCAATTGAGAATAAAACGTGCCGCTTTATCAGCGCTATCGTTATAAATAACGCCACCTAATTGCATTTCACCTTTTTTATTTTTTACAATCAATCTTTGATTAGCAACTATACCTGCTGCCCAGCCATCAATTCTCGCATATCCACACACAATTGTTTTACCATATTCTTCTTTAAATTGTTCAAAAGAATTTGCATCAGCTATACACTCAATCAGTTCAACAACATCATAAGGTTTAGCGTTATTCTGCTGCATGATCTTATAAATAGCATCTTCGTTTTTTGAAGGTGAAACGGATTCAATTCTATCAAACCCGGCAAGCACAGGTTTGGCAATTTTACCAATGATGCTTTTAATTTTATCAAGACATTCTTCTTCAGTTTTAAATTTGTAATCTGCAATGCCGCTTATGGCATTATGTGTTTCAGCACCACCTAAAGTTTCTGTATCAATATCTTCACCTATTGCAGCTTTTACCAAATAAGGACCGGCAAGAAAAATGCTCCCGTTATTTTCAACCATCAAAGTTTCATCGCTCATTATTGGTAAATAAGCGCCGCCTGCAACACATGCGCCCATCACCGCAGCAATTTGCGAAATGCCCATTGCGCTCATTTTTGCATTGTTGCGAAATATGCGTCCGAAATGTTCTTTATCGGGAAAAATTTCATCCTGCATTGGAATAAAAACACCGGCACTATCAACCAAATAAATTATTGGCAGTTTGTTTTCCATTGCAATTTCCTGCATGCGCAGATTTTTCTTGCCAGTGATGGGAAACCAGGCACCTGCTTTTACCGTTTGATCATTCGCAACAATTACGCATTGCCTGCCGCTTACATAGCCAACACCTGCAACAGTTCCGCCTGCGGGGCAGCCGCCATATTCTTCATACATTTCATACCCGGCAAAAGCACCAATCTCAATAAATGGTTTATTCTTATCAATTAAATATTCAATTCGTTCTCTTGCAGTAAGTTTATTTTTTTCTTTTTGTTTTTGAATAGATTTTTTCCCTCCGCCCAATTTAATTTTTTCGAACCGGTTTTTTACACCACTTACCAATAAGCGCATCCAGTCGTAATTACGTTCAATTTCAATATTCATGCAGAAATGTTAGTGCAACAAATATATTGAAAGTGCTTTGCTGTTTATTTTGATTTGAATGTGTTGTTTTTTTTTGAATGATTTAGTTAGCTTTGCACCGCAAAAAATAACTATGGAATCAACACTTGTAATATTAGCGGCAGGCATGGCAAGCCGGTACGGAAGCATGAAACAGACACAAGGTTTTGGACCATCCGGTGAAACAATAATGGAATACTCTGTTTACGATGCAATAAATGCAGGCTTTGAAAGAGTTGTTTTTATTATTCGCGAAGATTTTGCTGATGCATTTAAAGGTGTTGTTGAACCAAAGCTAAAAGGCAGGATTGAAATTGATTACGTATATC
>CAXSDU010000168.1:0-1855 GCA_964236165.1 uncultured Parafilimonas sp.
GCTGATTTATTAATCATAAAATTATCTGCACTATCCTTAATTAAAATAGGGAAGTTATTTGCTTTATGCATGTTGATTTTATACCATTTTAAAAATTTAGTAATTACCTGTTGAGGAGTTGCAGTATCGTTACTGCACATGATGAAGCTGCTGGTTTCTTTATTGACGGTAATCACTTTAGCAATGGAGTATCGACTAATGCATAAGCATATTATTAATAATCTTAGATAGAAAAGTTTCATTAAACGGCTTTTATTTTTTGTGAAAGAGTTACTGGTTCAGCATGATGTTGCTGCAGCCAGTTTACTACTATTTCAAAATCTTGTGGCATCGTAATTTTTTTATCTGTCGCTTCGGCTTTTATTCTTTGAATAATGCTATTTAAGCTGGCACCATCTTTTAAAGTGTAATTGTAATCAGCATGTGCATCTTCTAACATATAACGCACTAACCGCCATGTATCGCTCCAGGTGTCAGTTGTACCGGCTCTGTAAGCGGCATACATTACGGGTGTGTACTTATCATAGTTCTTTGCATTTACATCAGCGCCTTTTTGTATCAATAAAATAGCAATATCATTTTGCTTTTTATCGTTGCTGCTGATTACCTGAAACAAAAGAGATTCGTAACTAATTGTGCCAGAACAATTAGGATCAGCGCCTGCATTCAGAAACATTAAAAGTTTCTCCGGAGATAAGCATCTTGTTGCTTCGGCAAGTGCAGGTGTAGCTGCAATTCCATTTTCAATCAATATGCGAATGGCTGCTGTATTGGCTTCATCATTAAATGGAAAGCTAAGAGGGTTGCTTCGTAAATGAATAGCAAATTGGAGATAATTCAATCCATCTTGATCAAAAACTTTTTTTCCCTGAATGTTTAAGTCCTGTCCTTTTATTAACTGCTTAAGCAAGATGGTGTCATTATTTTCAATAGCAGCAGCAATACTTCGCTGGGTTTTATCTGTGTAGTAAGTTGCAGCAAATGTTTTTTTATGTTTTAACTCAGTAACTTTTTTTGATATGAATGTACCAACTACAATTGCTAAAGGCAATGCTGCAAAAACGCCGGAGAAAATTATAGCACCTGTTGAATGAAAATAACGCAAAGGCACAGCCGCCAACAAAATTATTATCAAACCAAGAGCAGATAGTATAAAAGTCCAGCCCTTTTCCTGGTAGTCAACATGCTTACCGTTGTTCAACACAAAATAAGCACCTAAAAAGATGAGTAAGGCAATTGTATTGATGCCGATAAGAGTCCAGATTATTTTTATCATAATGAATATTTAAAACATTCTATATCAAGAAAGCATGTATGATTTATAATGATGTACTTCACATGTCCTGCAAATCTTTTGTGAGTTTAGATTTTTTTGAAAGTGGAACGAGTATATAATTGTTTGGCAAAAACCAACCAACCTGTTGCATCAGATAATCAAGCTTGCTGGTAACCGGATAATTTTCCGGATGAATATTGAAAGCGAGTTTTCGTATTAATTTTCCTTCGCTGTTTGATGTAAGCATCATAAGCTTTGGTCCTGTAATACCTTTGCTTTGTAAAAATCTTTTTAGAGCATTTCTTGTTGCTTCAGGCAGGTAATTTTCCGAAGGCTGTGCAATCATTACCTTTTCCGCTTTTTTTATAACACCCACATTTTTTGTGAATTCAATATTTTCAATTGCAGCATCTTCAGTGGCAGAAAAAAACTCATTGTTCAAATGAAAATTTACTATATCTCCGTAGGTAAACACCCATTCAGCAGTTTTATCTTCCGCCGGATTAAACACAACGCCCCAGCAGTTGTTCAGCAAAAAATCATCTTTCATATTTTGAATGCAAAAAGATTCAAATGGTT
>CAXSDU010000168.1:1955-6133 GCA_964236165.1 uncultured Parafilimonas sp.
AAAATTTGTTTTACTCTTTCAATTGCAGGTTTGAGAGATGGCAGGTTTTTGTTTTCGAACTGCAACGTTTCCAGCAATTTGTATTCTCTTAGCTCAGGCAAACCGGAATACGCCCATATAGATAATGTTCTTTGTGATTTTTCAAACAAATCAGGGTCGTTTCCTTCCAGGCAACTTATTAGGAAATACCTTGCTACAACATGATCTTTAAAATCATTTAGTCCCATAAATACTTCATTTAAACAAGTGGCTTTGTGTTGTTTTAAAATATCAAAAATTATATCAAAACTTTTTTTATAATACGACCATTTCCATAAGGCGCATGCAAACGCAATTTGTCTTACTGGTGATGTACCAGGTATGCTGTTTAAAAGCAAACTTTCCAGTCCATCATATTTATGGTATTGAAGGTTAGAGATGGCCATCTGCAATGTGACACTGTTTTCCTCTGTTGCTACATTTTGTAAAGCCCTTTCAATTACTTCTTTTGTCCATTGCGCTTCTTCTTCCGGTGTTGCATTATAGATATCACCAAATCCCTCTTTGTAGATATATAATTTCTGGCCTCCATTCATTATATATAATTCTTTACTACTAAAAGGCTTCATAATTTCCTGTTTGATGCTACTGACTTATTTTAGATTTTTATTTCAGGCATGTTATATAACGATACCTTATTTACTAAATCTTTCCTGTTTGTTTTTAACGTTGCGAAAAAGTTATTAATGGCTGCTCCATAACTTCTTGTACTTACTCCAAACAATTGAACGCCCATGCGACCTGCTTTATTGGCAAATGTTTTGTAGCGATATACATTTCGCTCAACAACACTCATGGTTCCATCTGCGTTGTTTGCTGATAATAAAAAGTCAATTATGTATTCGCCTGTTTTTGGATTATTAATAATTTCATAGTTAACCACAGGGTTTGATGATTTCATTTGTTTTAACTCTGCAACCTTATCGCCAACTACATTTTTTATATTTGATTCACCGGTAATTACATCTGTAAGAATCATTGTTTTAAACTGGTCAGGATTATCACCTTTTACAATGTATTCCTGTTTGTAATAATTATCTGCCGGATGAGAACTCCAGCTTAAACCAAAAGTTTGATTGTCAAGTACTATTGGTCCGGGCACATTTAAGTAATCAGCAGGTTTGTGAATTTGAGCATTTGTAGTTGTTGACATGATAAGGGTAATGAATAGAATAAAAACTGTTTGCTTTTTCATTTTGAATGTTTATTGATGTTTTTATGATGTACTGCTTTTATGAAAGTGTGTAGTAGTATGTTGTTGTTAATCCGGTATAAAATTATGTTGCAGTAAAAGCGATTTTTTTGCAAAGAAAGCAACGGCTGGTATTAAGTATTTAACGGTGCAATTGCTTTACTTTACGGAAATAATATTTTAAAAAAGCTTTGTTATTTTGAATGTCAACATAAAGATTAATGCTGCTATCAAAACTGTTATATCAATTCCAAAAAAACATACTGAAAAATTTTAAGGGATTTGTAATGACCGGCATAAACAATATTATACAAAGCACTTGCTGCAACTATCATTTCAAAAATCAATATAACTACTTCCCTTAGTTCAATAATGTGTTGATGGATGCGTAATTGATTTATTATCCAGTAAGCAAGAGTACCTGCCCCAATTGCCAGATTCAAAATAGAAATTAAATAAGAAAGTTTATTGGTAGAATAGCCAATTATCCAAACGGCGAAATGCATTACAATAACAATCGCTATACTTATACTAATCCATTTGTCTTGCATGTTCATATAAGCATGTTTATTCCTTTTCAAATTTGATGTCTTCAATCGGCATAAAATAATTATGTATGCAACTAATTGTTTTTTCATCTTCAATTGTAAAATCAATGCCTTTAAAACTCACCTGTGCAAGCGAAGGATTTAGCGTTAGCGTGAAGTTGTTGCTTTCATTCTTCTCATCCTTTATACAGGTAGCAAAATCAGGAAACAATTCATGAAATACAAAAATTGAATCGCAATGCGAATAATCAACTTTTACGATACCTTTTTCATCTGTGTACTCATCATGCCTTTCACCACCAACAAAAAAACTACAGCGTATATCTTTTATAAAGTATTTGTTTTCGTCATCAAATTTTATAGTATAGCCTTTACCTTCTTTTGATTGATTGGTTACTGTAAAATCTTTTCCAGCCTCTTTATCACTTTTAAGTTTTATTGTTTTGCCTTCTACTGTGAACGTTCCGGACGCTGTTCTGTCAACGGCGCCATAACTAAAATAAAAATCAAATTTTCCATCTGTAGAAAATTTAAAACCAGCTACCATTTCCTGCATATGAAAAGAATATTCTCCCTGTGGTGTTGTTTGTGACATAGTTTTTAAAGTTATTAATTGAAGTAAACAAAAGATTAATGGTTTCATTATATGATTGTGTTGTTTGATGTATTGTTTAAGCATTATAGCTTATGAAAGGAGTTATGCATTTCTAAAAAAGATGTTATTTCATCACTGCTATATAATTTAGATAATTCTAAGCATTCAATCGCGTAAGAAATTGCTGTAGATAAAAAGGTTTCTTTATCGTTAGAACTGGTTTTCTCAACTATACTTTTTAATAAATAATATACGGACAAGAATATTTTTTTTACAGGATATGGAGTTATCCAGATTCCATCCTGTAAAGCAATAACAGGATTTACAAAATCATTGTAAAGTTGTATTATGTTTTTGTTTTCACTGCCAGCTAATTTGGTGTTTGATATAAGTTTTATTTCCTCAATTGATTTTTGTAATAAACTACTTTCTATTTTATTCTGAGCATCTGCAAACGTTGCATAGTGTAAAAATTCCGGGCTGTAAATATATTTTTTCCATACAGGTAAAGCTTTTTCGGTTAATAATAATGCGAAATGCAGTTGTTGTGCAATAGCTGTTTGGTTAGATAAAATACTTTCTGTTTTAAAAGTATTTTGTCCGTGATAGTTGCTATTAACACTGAATGCAGGTTCTTTTATTGCATCAACAGAATTTTTAGAAGAATGGCTGTTATGCTTTCTTATCAACAGAATAAAAAAGATAAATAGTGCAACCAGTGCTAAGATAATTTCCCACTCATTCATCAATTAATAAATTATACTTTATTCACTGCAAAGTATAAGCATATAATTAGGAAAAAAGAAGATAGTATTCAGGAGATGAATCGGAGTTCTATCCGGCGGTATTCATTAATTTTATGGTAATCAGCAAGCGTTGAAAAATCAGAATTTTCGAATAAGTTTTAGAAAATCTTCCTTGCGCCGTCTGGCAACATCAAGCTCTGTATCATCAGAAAGTATTACAGTTCCGCCATCGCCACGAATATATTTTTTTATATGGTTAAGATTGATAATAGATGAATCATGAATTCTAAAAAACTGGTTGGCAGATAATATTTCTTCAAAATCACCAAGCGGTTTACTTACCATTATTGTTTGTTTATTTAACAGGTAAAACTTTGCGTATCTCCCGTTTGCTTCCACTCTTAAAATGTCAGACATTTTTACAAAACTGATACCATCTGCGGCACTTAGCGCAAGCGTTTTATCTAAAGGATTTTTGTTTGTTAAATTATTAAACAGGTGTTCAAACTGGAGATGAGGTTTTTTATTTTTCAGTCTCTCTTTGCATTTTTCAATCGCGATAGTTAAGTCTTCATCATCCACCGGTTTTAATAAATAATCAAGCGCACTTATTTTAATTGCATTCATTGCATACTTATCAAAAGCAGTCGTAAATATTACTTCAAAATTTATCGGGTTGATTTTTTTCAGCATATCAAATCCATTCATCTTGGGCATCTGTATATCTAAAAAGACCAACTCCGGCTGATGCTTTGCAATACTTTCAATTCCATCGGTTGGGTTCGAGCAGGTATCAACAATTTCAATATCATCTTTATGCCTTTGTAACATTAACGTTAGCATGTCAATGCTTACTGGTTCGTCTTCAATAATAATAGTACGTATCATGGATGTTAATTAAACAGGTATTGAAATTATTACTTTGGTGCCACAACCTTCACCATCTTCATTTTGCAAATCAACAATGTCTATTCCTGCAGGTGTATCATCATTTTTTTTAAGTGCCTCTAATCTTTTTGCAGCAACTTTTATCCCGATAGAATGATGCGGTTCAGTTG
>CAXSDU010000169.1:0-6129 GCA_964236165.1 uncultured Parafilimonas sp.
ATGTTTTGGAATGATGACTTCATAACCTAATTTTTCTAATAATAAAATTGCTTTTATGCCAATTTCTGTGTCGTTGTAATTCGTGAATTCATCACAAAAAAGATATATTCTTTTTTTATGCTGATCATTACTCCCCTTTAGGGGTCGGGGGCGTTTTTTATACCAGCTTAACAAAGTTGTTTTATGCATTGTCGGCATTGATCTTTCTTTTGCAAAGCCTGATATATTTTTTATCAGCCTGCTTATAGTTTTATTTTTCACCAGAAAATTATACATGCCCGGCATTAATGCAGCAAGCTTTGCTGAGTTAGTAAAATTGGCAATCAGTTTACTTCTGAAAGGCACACCATGCACATCATAATATTGCTGTAAAAATTCTGCTTTTAGTTTTGCTACGTCGACGTTAGAAGGACATTCAGATTTGCAACCTTTGCAACTCAAACATAAATCCATCACATCATAAATTTCTTTATGATCAAAGCGATTTAGTTTATCAGAATGAGTAAGAAATTCACGCAAAATATTTGCTCTTGCTCTTGTGGTATCTTTTTCATTTCGCGTTGCCATATATGACGGACACATAGTACCGTCGGATAAATGTGTTTTCCTGCAATCACCACTGCCATTACATTGTTCTGCATGTTGCAATACATCCTGATTATAATAACGAAAAATCGTATTGAATTTTGGCGTGTGCTGCCCGGGCGTATAACGCAGCATTGTGTTCATAGAAACAGTATCAACAATTTTGCGCGGATTAAAAATATTTTTAGGATCCCAACTGAGCTTAATTGCTTTCAACAGCTGATAATTTTTTTCACCAACCATTTGTCTTATAAATTCACCACGCAATCTTCCATCACCATGCTCACCGCTTAATGAGCCATGATATTTTTTTACAAGCGCCGCAATTTCTTCTGCAATCTTTCTGAACAAAGCATTTCCATCTTTCGTTTTTAAATTGATGATAGGACGTAAATGAATTTCACCACTTCCTGCATGCGCATAATGCACTGCATACAAATCATATTTTCTAAGAATGATATTAAACTCTCTTATATAATCAGGCAAATCATTTACATCAACAGCAGTGTCTTCAATTACAGGCACCGCTTTATCATCGCCGGGTAAATTACTCAGTAAACCCAACCCTGCTTTACGTAAACTCCATATTTTATTCGTGTCTTCATCAAACAACAAAGGAAAATAATAACCTAAACCTGCAGCACGCATTTCTACTTCCACCTGTTTTGCAATTGCAATAATTTCTTCACGATTATTTTTTTTGAACTCAACAACCAGAATTGCACCGGGATCGCCTTGTACAAAAAAGCGATTCTTACTTTGCTCAATATTATCTTTTGTACATTCAAGAATATAATGATCTATCAATTCACTTGCAGTAACATTATATTTTAATGCGATGAGATTTGCACGAAGTGATTCATCTATATTATTAAAATGAATGCAAAGCAATCCTGTTTCTTTTGGCGGAAGCGGAACAACATTCAATTTTATTTCAGTAAGAAATGCAAGTGTTCCTTCTGAACCTGCAATGAGGTTACAAAAATTAAAATCTGTTTTACCCGCATTGAATGGCGCACTATCAAGCAATACATCAACTGCATAACCTGTGTTTCTTCTTTCAATATTTTTTTTTGGAAATTCTTTTTTTATTTCCTGTTGATTTTCATAATTACTTAACAAGCTGCGAATAGTTTTGTAAATGTTTGCTTCAAGTATTTCGCCTTCACATTTTGCATGAAATTCATCAATGTTTACAGCTTTAAATTCTGCTTCACTTCCATCGCTTAATATTGCCTTTACTTCCAGCAAATGTTCACGTGTACTTCTGTAAATAATTGAATTGGAGCCACAGGAATTATTGCCCACCATGCCGCCCATCATTGCACGATTGGCAGTAGATGTTTCGGGACCAAACATTAATCCATATGGTTTTAAAAACATATTCAGCTCATCACGAATAACGCCCGGCTGCACACGCACCCATTTTTCTTCTTTGTTAAATTCAAGTATATGTGTGAAGTATTTTGATATATCAACGATTATTCCGTTGCCTACAACCTGACCTGCAAGCGAAGTACCCGCAGCTCTCGGTATTAATGAAGTTTTTTCTGCATGTGCAAATGCAATAAGCTTTTTTATATCGTCTTTTGTTTTTGGAATAGCAACTGCTAACGGCATTTCACGATATGCTGATGCATCTGTTGCATAAAGAATACGCATCGCATCATCAAAATAAAAATCGCCTTCTAAAGATTGCACTAACTGCTTAAGCTTTTCATTCATTTCAAAAATTGCTTTTACATAAGGCAGGCAAATTTAAGTGGTTTGTTACCCTAACCCTAAAGGCAGCTAATTTCAATCACTAAAATTTATGTAAAAAATACTTCTTATTACTCATGCAAATACTGAGTGCCCAGTACTGGTTTGAAATTGCACTTTTAGAATATTAAAATGATATGCACTAAACATAAACAGCTTTAGGCGCAGTAGTATTTTTTACAGTAATGCGTTGTACTAATCTTCATGTAACGCAACTCGAGATACCTTCATCAGCAGCAACAGTTTTAATACGTGTTCTGTCTGCTTTCGTAAGATCGAGCGGAGAAGCAAATGGTCTTTGCTTCAATGGCGAGACCATCAAATCCTAATTCTTTTGCTTTGTGTATTTGCTGATGTATAGTTAATGCTTTACCATCGTAAAACAATCCTGCATAAGTAACGGTAGCAGTGAAAATTTCATAACACAATCGTTGCTTTAATAATGAATGATGTGATGGCTAAGATAATTATATATAGGTATGAAAAAGCTTAATGGTTTTGCGCTTGAGGAACTTTCTTAATCATTCTTCTTTTTATTTCGTTCCCATAATTTTAACCTGAAAAATAATTGCGCATTAAAAGTATTAGTAGGACCCATATTTTTTGATAGCGGACTTAAAGGTAAACCTGCATTGAAACCAGCTTGCCATAAATTTTTTCTATATAATAACTCTATATTAAGATTTGCCTGAAACGAAGAAAAATTATTCCAGTCCGTATTGTTTAAAACATATTTTTTTGGTGAATCAATATGAATATCGTTAAACGAATTGCTAACTGATTTTTTAACTGTGTTATTGTTTTCTGTATATATTGCTTTATTCCACCAAATGCCCTGAAAATTTCCGCCAAGCCACCAGTTGCCTTTAATATTATAGCTGTATCCTAAACCTGCAGAAAATCCAAATATTTTATTTAATGTTTTTACCTGGGATTTTGAAAAAATTGTATCGCCATTTTGTGTTTCAGTTGGCAGAACAGCAAAAGGTTTTTGCGGAAGTAATGCAGATGTAAATGGATTTATATTAAGTTTAAACATTGATTTTTTTGCAACAAAATTCATCCAAATGCCGGGCAGCAATATTCTATAAGCTTTGGATTTTGTATCAGGCGCAGCAAAATAATCTGAGCTATTATTAAATGCTAACGGCGCAAACCATTCTATACCTGTTTCGATTGTTAAGTCTGAGCTATCATCGCTTGTAGCATCCGAGCTGTCTTTAAAATTATTTTTATATTTTTTATTAGTGTTTGCTATTTTAGGTTGATTAAACGCTTGCGTTTGATTTATAACAACACTATCTGTTTTAATAAGAATGTTTTTGCCGGAAGAATCAGGATTATTTCCAGCAATATATGGCCGAAGAAAAGTGTTTTCATCCTGCCCATTTTTATTTACTAATTCTTTTTTATTTCCAAATGATTGTTTAATTGATAATAACTTTTTTTTGGAGTTATGCATCTCGTTCTCATCAACACTGCTTTGTAATAAATTATTTTTGCCTGATTTATTTTTAATAGAATCATTTTTATTCTCTTTATATATTAGCTGTGAAACTGTATCTTTTTTATATAAAACTGATGTGTGATAAATAACCCAGGTGCTGCTAATAAATATTCCTGTAAGAACAAATAGAAAAAGCCAAAAAGCAAATCTTCGTTTTTTAGGTTCCAGCTTTTTGCGCATATCATTCCAGGCTTCATCTGCCGGTGGAATGGAAACCGGCAAATCCGCATTATTTAAAAAATCTTTATGAATATTATTTTTATCCAATTAAGTAAATTTTTGATTGTAATAATTTTCAAGCACAGGCTTAATTTTTTTTCTTGCTTCACTTAAATGCCATTTTATTGTGCCTTTACTCACTTGTAACTTTTGGCTTATATCATTTATTGAAAAGTCTTCTATATAAAATAATGTAGTAACTACGCGTACAGCTGGCGTAAGCACATCAAGCAGTTGATAAATATCTTTCCATTCTAATTGCTGTAAAGGATTATCATAACTGAAATGCCCGGTAACTTCATTAATTTCTTTTATTGCAAATAGTTTTGAAGATTTCAATTTATCGAGCGCAGTATTTCTTACAATCGTATACATCCAGTTAAAAAAATCTCCTTTGGTATTATCATAGCGTGAAAGATTTTTAAACACTTTCAGCATGCCATCATTCAGCGCCTCAAGTGCATCACGATCGTCTTTAGAAATTCTTTTGCATAACAGAAATAATGCAGGATAAAATCTGCGATAAAGTTTTTCCTGGCTCAGCCTGTTTTTTGCTATGCAATCATTAATTAGCTGTGTTAATTCTTCCAACTAGAAACTATGAATTTTTTTAAACCATGATTGATTACTTATAAAAATAAAATGAATTTACATCTGTTATACGCGGACCAGACCAAAATGCTGAAACAGGCTTATTATCTGTATTATATTGATATGCGTAATTAATATAATCATCACTAATACCAGGCGTGTAATAATGATTTGTCTGTTTAATTATATTATGTGGTGATGCCATATCCCAATGATAAATAAACAATAGATCGTCATGCGAATAGAATGGATTGATTTTACTGTCGTACTCAAGATCATATCCAATATTTAGTGTAGTATTGTTGTTTTCATCTAAAGAAAAACCAATTAATTTAACGAGATTAAGCTTTTGGTCAAACTGAAAATTATAGTAATAAGTTGCGCGCAGAGTATCTGCATTTGGTGAGAAAATTATAGCTTTAGCCAATGCATTATTTGTATATGTATAAACCGTACTATCAATTTTTACTAATGGATTACTTGAATAGTAAGAAATAGAATATACAATATTTGTTGAGATTTCGTTTGCATAATGTACCTCAGTTAAAGATGAATCGTTTTCATTTTTCAACCAATAAATTTTTATAATCCTTTTATGTGTATCCCGTAAATAATTTACAGGTTTATCATTATTAGTCCAGGTTTTTTTAAGAAACCCATTTGCATCATATTGAAAGTTTTCTATGGTACTGTCACCGCCGGCAACATTAACAGTAATGCGTTGTATTAATGCACCATTAGTTGTACTACCTGTATCTATTGTGCTATCTATACCTGTTGTGCCATTAGAAACATTTACAGATTTTTGGCAAGACGAGAAGATGAGTATAAAAATAAAAAGTAGTAAAAAGCCAATCGTTCTCATAAAATTTTATTTAATAAACGACCTGGCTGAACAAAAAGGTTGGGATAAACGAAAATTTATTTTTCTCTACACAACATAACCAAACATGTTATCATCTTTTTTTAATTCAGTAAAATGAAAATGAAATTTTTTGAGGTTATCAGTAAGCCGGTCATAATCTTCTTTCTTTTTTAATTCGATGCCAACGAGTGCCGGGCCAGTTTCTTTATTATGTTTTTGGATGTATTCAAACCGGGTGATATCATCTTCTGGGCCAAGCACGTTGTTTACAAATTCTTTTAATGCACCAGGTCTTTGCGCAAAGCGAATAAGGAAGTAATGTTTCAAACCTTCATATTGCAAGGAACGTTCTTTTATTTCCTGCATACGATCAATATCATTATTACCGCCGCTTACAACACACACAATATTTTTACCTTTTATTTCTTCCGTAAAATTATCAAGGGCACTAACAGTTAATGCACCGGCCGGCTCTGCAACAATTGCATCACCTGAGTATAGTTTTAAAATGGTAGAACAAACTTTACCTTCTGAAACTAAAACCAAATCATCCAAAACTTCTTTACAAATTTCATAAGTAAGATCACCGGTACGTTTTACA
>CAXSDU010000170.1:0-5967 GCA_964236165.1 uncultured Parafilimonas sp.
ACCAATAGTTATTACCTCTGATTTTTGTTGGTGTAAACCCTAATGAAAATAAATATTCCACAAGGTCAAGCTTGTTGCCTTCTTCGCATTTCATAACGCCTCTTTTAAATGGTTGATTAATCTTTTATCTGTGCTGCAATCGTTACATGATTGCGTATCATGGCTTCGATATCCGCTCTTAAAAAATACCGTCGCGATTTAATCTTAAAGCTCTTGATTTTGTTTTGTCGTAACCAATCGTAGAGTGTTGGTTTAGATACTTGGAATATAGCACATACATCGCTTAGTTTTAAAAGTGCTTTTTCAGGAAGGTGATCTGTTGATGGTTGAAAAGAAGTTTGATTAAGGTTTGCTTTTACTACTTCTTCAACGGTTGCTTTAATCTGTTTCCAAAACTCCGCCGGAGCCATGGGAAACAACATTGGTGTTTCGTTTAACATACTTCACATTTTTCATTTTCACTAATAAGAAACTTACAAGCCAAATTTAAGTAAGCTAAGTGCAGATAAAATCACCACTTCAAATTTTAAAGGGGATCAATGCAAGGTTCGTTAACAAGTATGTTTTTCTCAAAAATCAAAATTGTATCAAATCATGTCAACTAAATTAAGGGTGGTTAAGATTAGGCAAGTTTTGATTGATTTGAGATATTGCATATTCAGACAATTTTTAACAACCACATTCTAATAATTATCCTGTTCCTAACTTAACAAGTTAAAGTAAAGAGTGTATGAAAGATTATATATTATCTGCTTTATTAATCTCTATTTGTTTGGTTACTGCATTTAGCTTTTCTTTTAACGCCCTCATGTTATTGCTCAATTTAGTGTGAGTGATCTTTGCATAAATCTGAGTTGTCTTTATTGATTTATGACCTAGCATTTGACTGACGGTTTCTATAGGCACATCATTTTCCAATGTAACTGTCGTTGCGAATGTATGCCTGGCAGTGTGTGAGGTAAGGTATTTAGAAATGGCAGCAATGTGCGTTAACTCTTTCAAATATCCATTGAACCTTACATTACTGCATACAGGTAGTAAACGATTGTTTTCTAAACAATAGGGATCACGACTGTACTTGTTTATTATGTCAAGTGCAATCGGCAACAATGGAATTCTCTCAACCGTTTTAGTTTTTTGTCTTTCTTTAGAAATCCATTTTTCGCCATCAATGCCTAATTCAATATTTTCTTGAGTAAGTTTTGAAACATCATAAAAAGCAAAACCGGTAAAGCAGCAAAAGATATAAACATCACGTACTTCTTCAAGCCGCTTTATTTCCAATTTCTTATTATAGATAGTCATTATTTCGTTCATGGTAAGGCGCTCACGCTTTGGTTCGTTGTAGCTGCATTTAAAAGAAGAAATTGGATTAGTGGGGATCCAATCATTATCAACCGCCATTTTAAACACCTGCTTCGTATTTTTAATATATTTCATTGCAGTATTACTTCCTATTTTATCGCTAACGGTTAAGTAATGATATAATTCATTAGCGAACGAAAGCTTTAATTCAGACAGTGGTTTGTCAGAAACGCTATAACGTTTTTTCATAAAGGCAACTACCTTGTTTTTTGTTATAACTAACCTGTTAACATGTTTAATGGATATGATCCCTGCCTTAGCTTTTTCAAAAAAACATGTGAGTTGAAAGTCAAATGCATCAATCACCGAATGCTGTTTGTCTTTAATTCCCAGATAGGCATTCTTGACCATTTCGGCAGAAACAAATTCATGAGATGCGGCTAATACACTAAAATGCCTGTGAATATCCGATTGTATTGTATCAATCATTCTGTTTACAGAATCTGCATTGATAGACGTTGGCTTGAGTCGTTGAAGGGTTTTATTCCATTCGTTTTGAGCTGCATATTGATAGGTTGATAATTCAATTCTTTTGCTATCAATAGTAAGTCTTATATAAATAGCACATTTTCCATTTCTTTTTCTGGTTTTGTTTAACCAAAACAAAATGTTGTAAGATTGATGTATATTCATTGTTAACCGTTTTGCTACCTTAAATTAAGCATTGCCACAGCCTTTGCTAAAATCATTAGTCATGCCTCAAATCCACGCCCAATAAGCGCTTCACCGAAAAAAGTGAGCAAAATTTTAGCCGAGGACTGCTAACCGTATCGCTAACCTTTAAGCGGGGTAAAGTGCGGTTAACATAAAAGTGTTAAAAACAAAAAACCACGTAAAATCAATGCTTTACGCGGTTTCAAAATAAATTTTGAGAGAAGAAAGTGATCCCGTTGGGACTCGAACCCAAGACCCCAACATTAAAAGTGTTGTGCTCTACCAGCTGAGCTACGAGATCAACTTATATAATCTGCCCATCTTTTTTGGGAGTGCAAAAATAACCGAAAATGCCATTGCTTCAAACTTTAAAAAATGTTTTATATTACTCTTTACAAACATTAAATAAACAAACGTTTTTAAGTAATTAAATTTGCACAAAGAAAAACAATGGCGTGGTTTACAGATAAAGTAGTATTGGTTACCGGCGGTACTGATGGAATTGGAAAAGCCCTGGTAAATAATCTAATGCGGCAAGGTGCAAAAGTTGTGGCTTGCGGCCGTAATTATGACAGGCTCTATCAGCTGCAAACTATTTATGCAGGCAAGCCGCTGCTGGCTTTATCAGCCGATGTATGTAATGAAAGCGATTGTAAACAACTTGTAGCGCAAGCAATAAAAATATATGGCAAGCTTGATGTACTGATTAATAATGCAGGAATTTCTATGCGCGCATTATTCAATGAAACATCGCTCGAAACTTTGCATAAAGTGATGGACACAAATTTTTGGGGAGCAGTGTATTGTGCAAAATTTGCATTACCATATCTAATAAAACAAAAAGGAACTATTGTTGGTATTTCTTCAATTGCGGGCTACCGCGGATTACCCGGACGCAGCGGTTACTCTGCTTCAAAATTTGCATTGCAAGGATGGATGGAAGCAATACGTACCGAACTTATGGACGCCAATGTAAATGTTATGTGGGTTTGCCCAGGCTTTACAAGATCTAACATAAGAAGTGCCGCATTAAATAAAGATTCTAAACCACAGGGAGAAACGCCATTGGATGAAAATAGTTTAATGAGCCCTGAAGAATGTGCCTCGCATATTTTAACTGCCATAGAAAAAAGAAAACGCACATTGGTGCTAACACGTCAGGGTAAAGAAACTGTTTTCATAAATCGTTTTTTGCCTTCATTCGCAGATAAAATGGTTCACAAATTTTTTTTTAAGAACGGAGTTCTTGTAAAATAAAAATCAATTGCCTTTTTTTGCACTGCATGCCCATTGTAACTCTTTCAACTGATATAGGCCAGGGCGATTACGTTGTTGGCGCAATAAAAGGACAACTTTTGCAGGCGATACCATCTGCCTGTATAATTGATGTTACGCACCAGCTTATTGCCAATAATTATTTGCATGCTGCGTATGTTTGTGCCAACGCTTTTCCATTTTATCCTGCAGAAAGTTTTCACGTAGTAATTATTAATTTGTTTGATAAAAAACCTTCTCATTTATTAATTGCACCTTTTAAAGATCAGTTTATTATTTGTCCGGATAATGGTATTCTCACTATGATTGCTGGCGAGAAGCCGGAAGAAATTTTTTCTTTTGATATAAAAAATAATAATGGTGTTTTAAATTGTACTGTTACAGTTGCAGAGATTTTAAAATTAATTGAAGCTGGAGCAACTGTAAAAGATATTGCAACACCAATTACTGATATAGAAGAAAAATATCCTTTTCGTTCAACTGTTGGTCCAGATTGGATTGACAGTCAAATAATTTTTATTGATCAATTTGAAAATGTTGTTATCAATCTTACCAAAAACGAATTTGAAGAAAATTGCAAAGGAAGAAAATTTAAAATCGTTTTGCCTGTACGAAATGATGGCGGCATTGAAACTATCAGTGAAAATTATGCATCTGTTGAACAAGGCGAAAGGCTTGCCTGGTTTAACTCTGCTGGCTATCTTGAGCTTGCAATTAATAAAGGTAATCTTGCCGGATTATTTGGCTTGCGTCGTTTTTCAGGTGGCACAAATCTAAACGCACTTCCGCAAAATAAATTAATGTACGAGCGGGTAAAAATTTTTTTTGAGTGATGTTTTATGCGCTTTCAATCTTACTTTAATACAGCTATAAAAATTATTGAATTGTATAACAGTACAATTCCGCTTTCCCGCTTTTTAAAAAAATATTTTTCGGAAAATAAAAAGCATGGTTCTAAGGACAGAAAATTTATAACACATGTTTGTTATAATTATTACAGAATTGGAAATGCTGTAAAAGATTTTAATAAAAACGAGCGTTTAAAAATTTCTATTTTTTTATGCAACGAGAATGTTGACGAATGGAAAATTTTATACGATGACAACTGGCTAAATAATTGGACTATAAATTTAGATGAACGAATTGCTTTTATTAAATCAGAATATACTTTGTTTAATGAAAATGAAATTTTTTCACCTACAAATTTATTAAGCACAAAAATTAATATTTCAGAATTTTTAAAATCACATTTAATACAACCAGATGTTTTTTTAAGAATACGCAATCATCAATATAAAAATGTTACAGATAAATTAAATCAATACAATATTTCTTTTAAGGAGATTGAAGAAAATTGCATTTCCATTTACAACACTACTAAACTTGAGAACATAATTGATATTGACAATGAAGCTGTAATTCAGGATTATTCATCTCAAAGAATAAAAGAATTTTTAACGCTCATTCAATCTGAAATAAACGTTTGGGATTGTTGTGCCGGCAGCGGCGGAAAATCAATCCTGACTTATGATATTTTACAAAATATCAATCTCACTGTTTCTGATATTCGCGCTTCCATTATTCATAACCTTAAAGAAAGGTTTAATAAAGCAGGAATAAAAAATTATACATTTTTTGTAACAGATATTACCAATCCAGAAATTCAAATTGCTAATTCATCTTTTGATTTAATCATATGCGACGCGCCTTGCACAGGTAGCGGAACGTGGAGCCGCACACCCGAACAACTTTATTTTTTTCAATCAGAAAAAATTAATGCATATACAAAATTGCAAAAAGAAATTATTTCAAATACAATTAAGCATTTAAAAAAGCAAAGTTATTTTTTATACATCACCTGTTCTGTTTTTAAAGCAGAAAACGAAGACATAATTGATTTCATTCAAGATAAATTTCAGCTTACATTAATTAAAGTTGAATTGCTTGAAGGTTACAATAAAAAAGCAGATACAATGTTCGCAGCGTTGTTTAAAAATTAATTCACATCATTAATTACTGCACTTACTTAGTTAATAAAATATCTTTTGTGTTGATTTTATCTTTGTATTCTAACGTATATTTTCCTGCAGGCAGTTTAGTTAAATCATACATTGTAAAAACATACACTTCGTTCGGCTCTGTTATAATTTTTCTTACAGCAACAATTTTTTTATCAGCATTTAAAAGACAAACAGAAGTATATCCATCAATCGGCGCAACTAATTTCACATTTATTGAATCGGTAAAATTTGTTGAAGATGTAAACAACCATTCATTTCCATATAAATTTTTATTTTCTTTTTTTTTGAGAAAATTATATGCTGTTTGCATGTTTGGAATTCCATAACCAAACCTGTTATCAGGCGTTTGATAACGATCTGCGCTTTGGTAAACTGCATTAAGAATAGTTGTATTATCAAACTCACGAAATGCCTGCCACAAACAAGCAATCAAGCCATTAATATTTGGGTTTGAAAATGAAGTTCCGTTGCCGGATGAAACGCCACCTGAAGTATATATAACTGTATTCAAACCAACCGAAGCAATATTTGGTTTTACTTTTCCGGGGTAACCATAACTGCTGAATGCTGCAATATTGCCCAACGTATCCGTTGCTGCTACTGCGCAAACACTGCTATCATCAGCAGGAAAAATAATATACTTCCAGCTATT
>CAXSDU010000171.1:0-5812 GCA_964236165.1 uncultured Parafilimonas sp.
ACTGCATTTTGATGATAAGGAAGTATGGAAAGAAATGTTTGAATTACTTGATAAATGAACCAAGCCCCAACCCTAAAGGGAGTTGGTCAAGAGCTTAAACAAAATGGCGCAACGTAAAATTTTAAACAATTTAAAAATTCTCCCTTTAGGGAGTTAGAGGGCATGTTATACTACTTCTTCAAATGGTTAAATCAGCACTACGATGTAAGCGGTGCACGCCTGTTTGAATACAATTCATTCAGAACGGCGATGGCTGTTTTATTCGCGCTGCTCATCGCAACTGTGTACGGAAGACGAGTAATAAATCTTTTGCGCAAAAAACAAATTGGTGAAACAGTAAGAGACCTCGGACTTGCCGGTGAACAACAGAAAAAAGGCACACCTACCATGGGCGGTATAATTATTTTATTGGCGATTGTAATTCCAACGTTGTTGTTTGCAGATTTAGATAAAGTATATATACGATTGATGTTGCTCTGCACAGTTTGGCTTGGTATGATTGGTTTTTTGGATGATTATTTTAAACTGCGGGCAAGAAAAAGAGCATTGGCTGCAGGCGGTTTGTATTCTAAAAAAGATAAAGATGGATTAGCAGGCATTACAAAAATTATTGGTCAGATTGGTTTAGGAATTATTATTGGTACCACATTATATTTTAGTAATAGTGTGGTTGTTGAAAGAGAACTTATCAGTGGACAAACTGTTGGTCAAACTTTATTACCTGGTGAAAAACGTGCAAAAGATTCAAACATTGTTACAAGAAATATTAATGGTGAAGAAAGAAGATTTGCAGAAGTAAAAACGCCCATTACAACCATTCCTTTTGTAAAAACGCATGAACTTAATTATAGTAAAATTATAAGCTGGATTAGCCCTGATGCGGAAAAATATACATGGATTGTTTACATCATTGTAGTAACATTTATTATCACTGCAGTTTCGAACGGCGCAAATATTACCGATGGTTTAGATGGATTAGCTGCGGGTGTAAGCGCCATAATTGGTGCTGGTTTGGGCATCTTCATTTTTGTAAGTGGCAATTATATGCTCGCTGATTATCTCAACATTATGTACATACCAAACCTGAGCGAGCTGCTAATTTTCATTGGTGCATTTGTAGGTGCATGCATTGGATTTCTTTGGTATAACACATATCCGGCGCAAGTATTTATGGGTGATACAGGCAGCCTAGCACTGGGCGGCATCATTGCATCACTTGCCATTATTGTGCGCAAAGAACTATTAATACCGATTTTTTGTGGTGTGTTTTTGATCGAACTTTTAAGCGTCATGATACAGGTTAGTTATTTTAAATACACAAAGAAAAAATATGGCGAAGGCAGAAGAGTTTTTTTAATGAGTCCGCTGCATCATCATTATCAGAAAAAAGGATTTCATGAAAATAAGATTGCAGTAAGATTTTGGATAACGACGATATTATTGGTAGTGGCTTCAATCATAACATTGAAAATTAGATAAGTGAAAATGCAAAACAAACTTATCATACTTGGTGGTGGCGAAAGCGGTGTTGGTGCAGCGTTGCTGGGCAAGCAGCAAGGATATGATGTGTTTTTAAGTGATGCAGGTTTCATCAATGAAAAATATAAATCTGAATTAAGCACAAATAAAATTGAGTTTGAAGAAGGCGGTCATACAGCAGAAAAAATTTTCAGCGCAAGTGAAGTGGTAAAAAGCCCAGGCATTCCTGAAAAAAATGAAATGATGAAAGCGATTCGCGCAAAACAAATTCCGGTTATCAGTGAAATAGAATTGGCATATCGTTTTAAAGGCGAGGCAAAAATTGTTGCTATTACCGGCAGTAATGGAAAAAGCACAACCACATCATTAATATATCATATCTGCAAAACTGCCGGAATGGATTGTGCGTTGGTGGGCAACATTGGTTACTCATTTGCAAAGCAGGTTGCTGAAAATCCGAAGCCATTGTATGTGGCTGAAATAAGTTCTTTTCAATTAGATGACATCAAAGATTTTCATGCAAATGTTTCCGTTTTATTAAACATCACCGAAGATCATCTTGACCGTTACGATTACAATTTTGAAAAATATATTGACAGCAAGTTTCGCATCATTAACAATCAAACAAACAAAGATTATTTCATCTACAACGCAGATGATGAAGTAATAACCTACAGGCTTGAGAAAACAACATTACACACCAACGCATTACCATTTACTATGAAATACGAACCAACAAACGGCGGCTACATAAAAGGAAAAAATATGATGCTGCGCTTGTACGAAGAACGCATTAGCATGAGCATTTATGATTTTGTTTTAAAGGGACAACACAATCAATATAACACAATGGCTGCAGGTATTGCAGCTGCAACACTCGGTATAAGAAAAGAAAAAATACGCGCCGCCGTTGCAGATTTTAAAAGCCTCGAACACCGTATGGAATTTGTGGCAATGGTACGTGGTATTGAATTTATTAATGATAGTAAAGCTACCAATGTTAACAGTACATGGTTTGCTTTGGAAAGCATGCAAAAACCTGTCGTGCTTATTCTCGGTGGTTTGGATAAAGGCAATAATTATAGTTTGATTGAAGAGCTTGTACAAGATAAAGTAAAAGCAATTGTGTGCATGGGTGTTGACAATTCAAAAATTCATGCGGCATTTGATGGAACTGTTTCACCTATTGTTGATACAGCAAGTGCAGAAGAAGCAGTACAGAATGCATTCAGGCTTGCAACAAAAAATGATGTTGTGTTATTAAGCCCGGCATGTGCCAGCTTCGATTTATTTAAAAATTATGAAGACAGAGGTGCACAGTTTAAAGCAGCAGTAAAGAATCTATAAAAGAAGCCCAGCGCTAAAAGGAGTAAACAACTTATGATAGATGCAACGTTTAAAATATTAAAAGCGTAAAAATTCTTTAGGGATTTAGGGAAAATTTTGTTTTATGATAACCACCATTAAAGACCAATTGTTTTCGCAAATAAATGCAGCGCAGGATATTCATAAGAATATGATGCGCAGAGCAACTGGTGATAAATATTTATGGAGTATTGTGATATTGCTTGCGATGACTTCTTTGCTTGTGGTTTATAGTGCTACAAGCTCACTTGCTTATAAATATTATGATGGCAACAACACAATGTATTTATTTAAACAATTAGCATTTATTATAGTTGGAATAATGGTTATTTATTTCATGCATCGTGTTAATTATACTATCTATTCAAGAGTTTCGCTTTGGTTATATTTAATATCAATCCCGCTTTTAATCTATACTTTATTTTTTGGTGTTGAAGTAAATGATGCAAGCCGCTGGATCAAATTGCCCGTTCTTAATCTTACCATTCAAACAAGTGATTTGGCAAGGCTTGCTTTGTTCATGTACATATCAAGGCAGCTCAGCCGCAAGCAAAATGATATCAAAGATTTTAAGAAAGGATTTTTGCCTTTAATAATACCAACAGGAATTGTTTGCCTGCTGATATTTCCTGCAAATCTTTCAACTGCATTGTTAACTGGTCTTACTTCTTTATTGCTGATGTTTATTGGTCGTGTAAGTGTGAAACATATTTTGTTAGTGTTAGGTATTGCAGCAATTCCTATTATGCTTATCGTTGCTATTGCTGTTTCAACGTATAATGGCAATATTAAAGATGATAATATAACAAGTAAGCATGGCATTGCATCATCATTAAATTCAATGGGCAGGTTTGGCACATGGGTACAGCGCACACAGGATTTTATATATGCAAAAAATGAAGACATTCCGTACCAGGTGCAGCAACAAAATATTGCGATTGCAAATGGCGGCATTTTATTTGGTCTTGGTCCCGGTAACAGCAAGCAAAAAAATTATTTACCGCAGGCATATAATGATTCTATCTATCCAATCATTATAGAAGAATATGGTTTGTTCGGCGGATTGTTCATCGTTTTTTTATATCTCGTTTTTCTTTTTCGTTGCATTCAATTATTTAGAAGATGCCCATATGCATTCGGCGCATTTCTCGCACTGGGCTTGAGTTTTACGTTGGTAATACAGGCAATTGCAAATATGGCGGTAGGTGTAAATCTTATTCCGGTTACAGGTGTTACGTTGCCTTTGGTGAGCATGGGTGGCAGTTCATTTTTGTTTACCTGCGCATCTATTGGAATTATTTTAAGTGTAGCAAGAAACATAGAAAAAACCTCAACCAACAATCTTACCGAAAGCGAGGAGGAAGACTATTCTGATATTCCCAAAGGGAAAGAGTCTAAGCCAAAAGTTAGTTTTATAGAAATGGATGAATTAAAAAAAATAAAGCCAGAATTTAAATAAATGAACAATGATAAAATTGGAAATGAGTTAGAAATTCCTTCTTTGAAGAAGGTTGGGAAGAAGCTAATAATAGGCGGCGGTGGAACCGGCGGGCATATTTTTCCGGCGCTTGCCATTGCAAATGCAATAAAAGAATTACAGCCTGCTATAGAAATTTTGTTTGTTGGTGCTAAAGGAAAAATGGAGATGGATAAAGTGCCGCAGGCTGGTTATAAAATTTTGGGATTGAACATAGCAGGTTACGAAAGAAGTTCTTTGATAAAAAATATATGGTTACCATTTAGGCTGGTTAAAAGTTTTTTTCAGGTTAGAAATATTTTTAAAAGTTTTAAGCCTGATGCTGCGATTGGTGTTGGTGGTTATTCAAGTTTTCCTGTATTAAGATTCGCACAGAAAAAAAGTATTCCAACATTTATTCATGAAAGCAATTCATTCGCCGGCAAGAGCAATATTTTATTAGGTAAAAAAGCTACTGAAATTTTTGTTGCAGGCGAAGGCATGGAAAAATTTTTTCCGGCAAATAAAATTTTAATAACCGGAAATCCAGTACGAAAAAGCATTACCGAAAGTAAGATTACAAAAAAAGAGGCGTTGGATTTTTTTGGTTTGGAACATGATAAGCCAACGGTGCTGATTGTTGGAGGAAGCCTTGGAGCGAAAAGTATTAATGAAGTGATATCACAACATATTCTTGATTTTAATCCTTTGGGTTTACAATTGATTTGGCAAACAGGCACATCAACGGCTAACACATATTTGGAAAGAGCGAAGCCTTTAAAAAATATATGGGCAAGCGATTTTATAAATGAAATGGATAAGGCATATGCAGCAGCAGATATTGTGGTGTCTCGCGCAGGTGCGATGGCAGTTGCAGAATTATGCGTAGCAAAAAAACCAGTGATTTTTGTTCCGTTTCCATTTGCTGCAGAAGATCATCAAACAGTAAATGCAAAATATTTAGTTGAAAGAGATGCGGCGATTATGGTAAAAGATGAAATGGTAAATGCAAGATTGTTTTCAGAAATAACAAGTCTTGCTAAAGATGAATCAAAACAAAAAAAATTATCTGATAATATAGCAGCATTTGCAGTAAAAGATGCTGATAAAAAAATCGCAAAAGAAATTTTAAAAAGTATAAGTGAGTAAATTATCAACCATACAAAAAATTTATTTCATAGGTATTGGTGGCATTGGTATGAGTGCGCTGGCAAGATATTTTAAAAGCCTCGGCGCAACAGTTACAGGCTATGATAAAACGATTACTTCATTAACCCGTGAATTGGAAGCAGAAGGTATTGATGTGCATTTTGAAGAAGATATAAATATGATTCCGAAAGATGTTGATGTGATTGTTTATACGCCGGCAATTCCTGCAGAACATGAAGAGCTGGTTTACTATAAAGAAAATAATTATACAGTTGTTAAGCGCAGCGATGTACTACAATGGATAACTGAAAGTTCGTTTAATATATGCGTAGGGGGAACACATGGCAAAACAACCGTAACCAC
>CAXSDU010000172.1:0-2441 GCA_964236165.1 uncultured Parafilimonas sp.
TTAAGTAAACCACATGCAAATACATCAGGATAGTAACATTTAATCCATGCAGATACATATACAAGCAACGCAAAACTTGCTGCATGACTTTCCGGAAAACCATAACTTCCAAAACCTTCTAATTGTTTAAAAACACGTTCAGCATATTCCTGTGTATATCCATTCTTAAACATGCCATTGATTAATTTTTCATGGAACTGTGTTACTAAGCCCTGCACTTTAAATGTTGCCATACTCTTGCGTAACCCATCTGCTTCACTTGGCGTAAAACCTGCAGCAACAATCGCAATGCGCATCGCTTGTTCCTGGAAAAGCGGAACGCCAAGCGTGCGTCCTAATATTTCTTCTAATTCTTTTGATGGATATTCAACATCTTCTTCACCATTACGGCGACGTAAATACGGATGTACCATGTCGCCTTGTATTGGACCCGGTCTTACAATGGCGACTTCAATAACAAGGTCATAAAAGTTTTTAGGCTTTAATCTTGGTAACATTGATTGTTGCGCCCTGCTTTCAATTTGAAAAACACCAATCGTATCTGCATGGCTTATCATTTCATAAACAGATACATCATCTTGTGGTATGTTAGCAAGCGTTAAATCAAGTCCATAATGTTCTTTAGCTAAATCAAAGCATTTACGGATACAGGTTAGCATTCCTAATGCAAGCACATCTATTTTAAGAAAGCCAAGTGCATCAATATCATCTTTATTCCATTCAATGCACGTTCTGTTTTCCATGCGTGCATTTAGTATAGGACATAAGTTTGATAGCTTATCCTGTGTGATTACAAACCCCCCTGTATGCTGCCCAAGCTGACGCGGGAAACCAATGTACTGTTGCGTAAGCTGCAATATTTTTTTCAGGTGTGTATCAGTTGGATTTATTCCCTGTTCATTCATTCTGGTTTCATCAAACCATTCATCACTAAATTCCCAGATAGATTTAGAAAGACGGTTAACTGTATCAACTGATAAACCCATTGCTTTTCCAACATCGCGTATTGCTCCTTTCTGATGTTGCTGCGTAACGGTTGCTACAATAGCCGCCCTGTCACGACCATACTTGTTGTATATATATTGCATTACTTCTTCTCTGCGTTCATGTTCAAAGTCAACATCAATGTCTGGTGGCTCATTACGTGCAGAAGAAAGAAATCGTTCAAACAATAAATCAAATTTTGTTGGGTTAACTGATGTTATTCCCAAACAAAAACAAACAGTAGAGTTAGCGGCTGAACCTCGTCCCTGGCATAAAATATTTTGTTGTCTTGCAAACCTTACTATATCATACACCGTAAGAAAGTAAGAAGCATAATTCATTTGTTCGATAAAAGCCAGTTCATGCTTAATAGTCGTCGTTATTTTTTCTGGTACAGTGCTACCAAACATCTGCCATGCACCTTGCCAGGTGAGCATCGTTAATTCTTCCTGTGGTGTTCTTCCTTCAGTTGTTAGTTCTTCCGGATATACATATTTTAAACTATCAAGACTGAATTGACATGCTTCAGCAAGCTCTTGTGTTCGTTTGATTGCAGCAGGATATTGCCTGAACAAACGATGCATTTCATCAATAGGTTTTAAATATCTTTCAGCATTTTCATGAAGAAGATAACCTGCGTTATAGATGGTGCATTTTTCACGTATGCAGGTTAATACATCCTGCAACTCACGTCTTTGAGCATTGTGATAATGAACATCGTTAGTAGCAATAAGCGGGACATTAAAACGCTGAGATAGTTGTGAAAGGCGAAATAGTTTTTTGAAATCATGACTTTGATAAGAACGTGAAGCACCAAGATAAAGATCGCTCCCAAATACTTCACTATACTCTGCAAGTATCTTCTTAAAATTATCATCAAAGTCAAACAATGGATTCAATGCAGCGGGAGGAACAACAATAAATTTTATTCCTTTTGCATGTTCATATACATCACCTTTATATAGATCACATTTGCCTTTTTCTGTTCTTACATTTCCTTTTGTAAGCAGTGTACACAGTTCTGCGTAAGCATCTTTGGTTGTCGGGTATGCCAGCAGGCTTGCGCCGTCAATCAAATCTAAACGGCAACCTGTAATAACTCTTATGCCTTTTGTTTTTGAAGCTGCATAAGCTCTTACAACACCTGCCAAAGTATTGCGATCGGCTACAGCAATTTCTTTGTAGCCGTGAATTGCTGCCTGTTCAACTAATTCTTCAGGATGCGATGCACCTCTTAAAAAACTAAAATTTGTTGTTACCTGTAATTCTGTATAACTCATGCTTCCTCATTTCTTTTACGCAAAAAATCCATGTATAAACCATGAAGGTTTTTGTTCCTCCTTATAATGCCCTAACCTGAACAACCAGTAACGTTTTCCTTCTTCATCTTCAACTATATAATAATCTCTGTGCAATCCTCCGTCTAACCACCATTCAGATTCAATGCGTTCACATGC
>CAXSDU010000172.1:2451-5772 GCA_964236165.1 uncultured Parafilimonas sp.
CGTCTGCTTTCTCTACTTTATGGAGCTTGCCTTTGTACCTGAAATTCATGGGTGGATAATCAGGTATAGGTGCCATCACGTCTATTGGTTGCGGCTCATGCAGAAGCTGTATAGGTCTCAATTTATCTGTGCGCCATGCAGAAATTGGTTTTTGTTTTAATGAGTCAGCAAGTTTGACAGAACGTTCAGGTAAATGATGTTCATCAGGTAAGTAACGATGTATAATGTTGTTGCCGAATTTACTTTCAAGCCGGTCAAGTAATTCAGCTACTTCTTTACTTTCTAAACTGCTGTTGGCTGTCCACAATGTTTCCTGCAATGGATTTATATTTTCAACTTTAGATGCTTCAAGTGTAAACAATTCAATGCCCAATGCAGGTTCAATAGTTGCAATCTTTAATTGGAAGAGTTTGAAAAGATGATTGATAGTATTGGAAGCATGATTGGTTTTGATATCTATTTGTTCAATTTTATTATCAATACGATAACCATTGAATGAAGCAACACGAAGACCCTTTCCTTCTTTCTGTAAGCGCTTACATAATGTTTCCAAAAGTCTTTTTAATGCAATTTCAATTCCTGTAGCCGTTTGAATGGGTTCTAAGCAATGCAATCTTTCACTATATGCTTCAACCGGAATAAGCGGTTCAATAAATTCATCTTCGTTTCCTAATGCCTGGTCAAGTCTAAGTAACAACTGCTGTCCAAAGCGGCGGCGAAGTGCGGAGCGTTGCATTCCGATAAAGCTGCTGATTTGATAAAGCCCAAGTTTATGTAAGCGTTCAAGAACATCTGCTTCTAATCTTAAAGCTTCAGGCGGTAATGGCATTAAAGCCTCAGCTTGTTCGTTTGATTTGATAATGGCTTTTATTTTTCCATATCTGCACACTGCCCATGCCGCGCCAATGGTATCTGCCATCGCTGCCCTAACATGATAACCGAAGCTTTTTAATTTGCTAATAATTTCTTTAAGATAAGTTTCTTCGCTGCCCCATAAATGACTACAACCACTTACATCAAGTATTAATCCATTGGGTGCATCAACAGTAACTTTTGGCGTATATCGAATACACCAAAGGCAAAGCTTTTTAAGTAATTTTTCAGAAAGATCAGGCTTATCATCAAAGACCTGCACGTTTGGAAGAATAACTTTTGCATCTGCTACAACCATTCGTGTTTGTATGCCTTTTATTTTTGCTGCAGCACTTACCTCTGTTATTCTCATGCGACCGTGATCAGGAAACGCTAAAACAAAAGGCGCATCTTTTAATTGCGGCTGCCGGTGAATCATCCAATCCGTCTTTAAGTGACGAAACCATATCACTACAAATCTCCTATTCATGTTAACCGACGTTTCGTATTTGTATTTGCGGAACTGAAATAATGTTTTCTGGGATTTCGTTAAAGCGGTTTGAAGACCATTCAATCTTCCAACTGCCTGGCTTGCCGTTGCGAACTTTTAATAGTTCAACATTCCATCGCGGAAAACCAACGCCGGGCATGCTATCTTCCGGTTCGCTTGTAATTGAACTAACACGCCATCTTGCAATACATGCAATCGGATTTATCATGCGTGACTGATTACGAATAATAAAACCTGTAACTCTGCTTTGTTCAACTGCTAATTGAAACCGTCTTGATTCTTTAAAACTTATTTCTTTTATTTCTCCTACAACGGATATAAGCTTCTCACATTTTAATGCTTCATCCATTGCATACAACACATCTCTTTCTTTTTTCAGGTCAACAAAAATCACCTGGTCTGGTTCTATGCCAAATCCTTTTAATGCAGATGGAAATACCGTTCGTGATGCACTTATCCAAATGCATGCGCCACCCAAATGCATCAGTTTACTTAACAGTGCTGAAATAAACCCATGTGTTGCTGAAACATCTTCAATTGATGCACTTAAAAATTCGTGCATACTTCCAACAGGAAAGCATTTAGTAGGAAAAGCATTTTCAATAGGTTTCAAGCCGATAGAACAAGTATTATCAGCATACAAAGATTTATATCCTTCTAGTGAAAGAATATCTCTTTGCACTTCCTGTAAGCATGAATTTTTAATTCTATTCATAAAACCAAGGGAAAAATCAACTTACAAATTTACTAACTATTTTAGTAAAACATTACTATTTTCTTTAGCTATTGATTATCATTGAATTATAATGAATTAAAAATTGATTGTGAAAATTCCGCGTTTTTTTACGTTTCTCAAAAAGTCTTACCTTAACTCAACCATTATCCTTACTCATGGTGGATATAGAAAACTGTTGCAAAAGAAGAGTTGTCTTATACTGATAAACTTTACTTGTTAGGATGATATTATTAAATGGACTTTACAGATTGCCCTTGCTTACACGTATTACTTTGGCAAAGAAACATTGCGAAGAAGTAATTTTTTATAAAATGAACCTGCAACAAAAGCAAGTGGCTGGCCGATACACAGCATCAATATAGCAATATTAATCAACGCATTATTCACGTCAAAAGTACGATGCGGGATATTGGTAAATGGCAATACTGCCAGGTTCATTACAATCCATACAAAAAGTCCGTAAACAATACCTGTAACAACTTTATTCTTTTGTACAATTTTAATTTTCGGATATAGCCAAAAGAAAATAATTGTAAACGTAAGTGCTATTAAATAATGTATGATAAGTCCTGCAATTGCCATATCATTTCCTCCGTTTAAAGCAGCCTGGCCAAATAATCCGCTGGCTACAAATTTCAAAATATTTATAGGAACGAACACACCATTTTTTATATATACATAAATGAAGGCAGATAGTATATCCAGTGTGCCGGCAATTAACCATGCTTTTAATATCGCCGTAGTTTTACGCATAAATGAAACCTCTCCTGTGGTTGTATAATTTTTAAAGTTCGCTTAAATACTTTCTTCACATTTTGTTTCTGTTGAGTTGATGCCTGGTTTGTCTTTAAGTCCATTATAAAGCCCTTCAATAATATCATAAACGTAAAACCATTCGCATTCATTAATTAAATCTACAACCTCGTTATAAATATTTGGATAAGGTGTCCAATTATTACGGTTAGGAACTTTTCGTAAAACACGACAAATAATTTGTCTGGAAAATGCAGGTCCATACCCAAGAGCTTCTATTGTTTGAATTATATAATCACGAAGCCCTTGAGGAGCATCATGCCGAACTGTAATTCCTTTTTCTTGATTATTAAGTCCGTGTCTTTTTGAAAATGGTTGATTTTGCATGGTGTCAAAACATATAGCAGCCAACGAGAGTTTGTGAAAAAACCAGTGTTGTTAAACAAATATACACACGCTGTGAATAGCA
>CAXSDU010000173.1:0-5458 GCA_964236165.1 uncultured Parafilimonas sp.
TGCGTGATGATGATATACCGCAATATGTCCAGGATGCCGTAGCAGATGTGGGAATTGTTGGTGAAAATGTAATATTTGAAAGCAATAAAGATGTTGAGATAATTGATAAGCTTGGCTTTGGTAAATGCAGGCTTTCTATTGCTGTTCCGCGCAGTGAAGAATATAAAAGCGTGGAGTTTTTAAAGAATAAAAAAATTGCTACCAGTTATCCTATTCTATTGCAAAAATTTTTAAACGAAAATAAAATCACAGCAGAAATTCATGAGATAAGCGGTTCTGTTGAAATTGCCACTGGCGTGGGTTTAGCAGATGCAATTTGCGATTTGGTAAGTTCGGGCAGTACATTATTTTCAAATGGTTTAAAAGAAACAGAAATAGTTCTTAATTCTGAGGCTGCGCTCATCGTTAATAAAAAACTTTCTGAGGAAAAGAAAAATATTCTCGATAAACTTTTGTTTAGAATTGAAGCTGTAAAAAAATCTAAAAAGTATAAATATATTTTGCTGAATGTGCCGAATAAAAACCTCGAAACGGTTTGTAAAATTATTCCTGGTATGAAAAGTCCGACGGTTTTACCGCTGGATATTGAAGGATGGAGTTCTTTGCATTCTGTTGTGCATGAAGATGATTTCTGGAATGTAATTGAAAGCTTAAAAGAAAATGGTGCAGAAGGAATTTTAATTGCTCCAATTGAAAAAATGATTTTGTAATGATGCAGTTAATAAAATATCCTCGTAAAGAAAATTGGAACAAAATTTTAGAGCGTCCGCTACAAGATTTTACTGATATAAAAGAAAAAGTTCAGTCAATAATTAATGATATAAAAATTTTTGGAGATAAAGCTGTAAAAGAATACACAGAACAATTTGATGGAATTGAGTTGGATAATTTTAAAGTTGAGGATGAAGAATGGAAAATGTCTGAAACAATTGACGAAAATTTAAAACGCTCAATAAAAGTTGCAATAAAAAATATTACCACTTTTCATCTGTCGCAAGTTGAAGAAATAAAAAAGATTGAAACAATGCCAAGTGTAATGTGCTGGCGAAAATCTGTGCCGATTGAAAAAGTGGGTTTATATATTCCAGGCGGAACAGCGCCACTTTTTTCAACTTTAATTATGCTTGCTGTTCCGGCAAAAATTGCAGGTTGCAAAGAAATTATGGTTTGTACGCCACCGCAAAAAGATGGAACAATTCATCCGGCCATTTTATTTGTGGCGAAAGAAACTGGTATCAATAAAATTTATAAAGTTGGCGGCACGCAGGCAATTGCGGCAATGGCTTATGGCACAGAAACAATTCCAAAAACATATAAGATTTTTGGTCCGGGAAATCGCTTTATTACTTGTGCAAAAATGTTGCTCACAGCAGAAGGTATTGCCATTGATATGCCCGCTGGTCCGAGTGAAGTTGCGATAATTGCTGATGATACTTGTAATGCAGAATTTGTTGCAGCAGATTTATTATCACAATGCGAACACGGAAAAGATTCGCAGGTTTTATTAGTAAGCAATAATGAAGAAATTATTAACGCAGTAAATTATCATTTAAAAGAGCAATTGAATGAATTGCCGCGAAAAGATATTGCAGAACAATCTTTAAAAAACAGTAAAGCATTTTTAGTGAATGATATTAATGAAGCGGTTGAATTAATAAACGAATATGCTCCTGAGCATTTAATTATTGCCTGTTATAATGCCGAAGAACTTTCGGAAAAAATTATAAATGCAGGTTCTGTTTTCATCGGTAATTATTCGCCTGAAGCTGTTGGTGATTATGCTTCCGGAACTAATCATACGTTGCCAACAAATGGTTTTGCAAAAAATTATAGCGGAGTTTCTTTAGACAGTTTTTTTAAAAAAATTACATTTCAGAATTAACAAAAGAAGGTTTGAATAACATTGCCGAAACAGTGCAAACTCTGGCAAATGCAGAAGGTTTGCAAGCACATGCAAATGCTGTTGCTGTAAGAATAAATAAATAATGTATGCAGGAATTTAACCTTGATAATATTATAAGAGATAACATAAAAAAGCTCATGCCATATTCTTCGGCACGTTCTGAATATGAAGGTGATGCACAGATTTTTTTGGATGCCAATGAAAACAGTTTAGGTTCTGTGTTGAATGAAAATTTTCATCGTTATCCTGACCCGCTTCAAAAAAAATTAAAAGAAAAAATCAGCAGCATAAAAAATATAAATGCTGAAAATATTTTTATTGGAAATGGAAGCGATGAAGCCATCGACTTATTAATTCGAGCTTTTTGTAATCCTGCAAAGGATAATATTTTAATTTTTCCGCCAACATACGGCATGTACGAAGTTTCTGCTGCCATCAATGCTGTCGAAATAAAAAAAATTTTGCTTACACAAAATTTCGAATTGAACATTTTTGAAATCAATAAATCAATAAATCAAAACACTAAACTTGTTTTTATTTGCTCGCCAAATAATCCAACAGGAAATTCTTTTAAAGAAAAAGATGTTGAGAGTTTATTACATGAATTTAATGGTCTTGTGATAATTGATGAAGCATATATAGATTTTTCTGAAAGAAATTCCTGGCTTAAAAAATTGATTATTTATCCGAATCTTATCATTTTGCAAACGCTTTCAAAAGCCTGGGCATTGGCTGGTTTAAGAATAGGAATGGCTTTCGCATCGGAACAAATCATTCATGTATTAAATAAAATTAAACCTCCGTATAATATAAGTGCTGCTACACAAAAATTAGCATTACAGGTTTTGAATGATGAAGAAATATCTTACAAAAAGATTAAAATTATTAATAACGAAAAAAAGAAATTGACTAAAGCTTTAACAGAGTTTGATTTTATAAAAAAAATTTATCCTTCAGATACAAACTTTTTATTGGCAAAGGTTACTGATGCAACTTTATTATATAATTATCTTTTATCAAAAAATATTGTTGTGCGCAATCGAAGCAATCAACCGCTTTGTGAAAATTGTTTACGCATTACGGTCGGAACGCCGGAAGAAAATATTTTTTTATTGAAGGCTTTAAAAAATTATTAGCTATGAAAAAAATATTTATTGATGATGATGCAATAATTGTTTCTTTAAAAAATTCTTCAACTGAAAACCTTTTGTTTGAAAAAGATGCAATTCATAATTTATATTTTATCAACAAACAATTAAATTATGAGTTGGTAATAATTTCAGTAGTTGAGGAACTTCCGATTGTTATAAAAGCATTTGAAATCTTGAAAAATGAAAGTATCCTATTTGATGTTAAAAACAATTCAGATATAGTTCAGAACTATGACATATATATCACAAAAAAAAATCTAAAAAACTGGAATGAATTATATAAAAGTTTGAAATCATCTTTACGTAAAATTTCTCATTCAAGAAAAACAAACGAAACACAAATTGATATAGAACTAAATCTTGACGGAACAGGAATATATAATGTTTCAACGGGACTTGGTTTCTTCAACCACATGCTGGAGCAACTTTCAAAACATAGCTTAATTGACTTAAACTTAACTGTGAATGGTGATTTGCACATAGACGAACATCATACAATCGAAGATACTTCTATTGCACTTGGCGAAGCGGTTTTACAAGCAGTAAATAATAAAAAAGGAATGGAACGTTATGGGTTTTTATTGCCAATGGATGATTGTCTTGCGCAGGTGGCGATTGATTTTGGCGGCAGAAACTGGCTGGTTTGGGAAGCTGACTTTAAACGTGAAAAAATTGGCGATATGCCGACAGAAATGTTTTATCATTTTTTTAAATCGTTTAGCGACGCCGCAAAATGCAATTTGAATATTAAAGCAGAAGGAATGAACGAGCATCATAAAATTGAATCAATATTCAAGGCATTTGCAAAGGCAATTAAAATGGCAGTTGCAGTAAATTATGAAAGTGACGTGTTGCCAACAACAAAAGGAATATTATGAAAGTTGTTATTATAAAATATAATGCAGGAAATGTACAGTCTGTAAATTATGCTTTAAAAAGATTACATGTAAATGCCGTTCTCACAGATGATAAAGATGAAATTCTTAGCGCCGATAAAATTATTTTTCCAGGTGTTGGGGCTGCGGGTCCGGCAATGAATTATTTAAAAGAAAAAAATCTTGATACTTTAATTAAAGACATCAAACAACCATTCCTTGGTGTGTGTCTTGGTATGCAATTGCTTTGTAATTATTCTGAAGAAGGTAACACAAAATGTCTTGGTGTTTTTAATCAATCTATAAAAAAATTTTCAGGCAAAGAAAAAATTCCGCAGATGGGCTGGAATAATATTTATGATTTGAAATCACCATTATTCAAAGATGTTGATGAAAATGCATACATGTATTTCGTGCATAGCTATTATGCTGAATTAAGTGATAATACTATTGCAAAAACGAATTATACTGTTGAATATAGTTCCGCTTTGCAAAAAAATAATTTTTATGCAGTGCAGTTTCATCCTGAAAAATCAAGCGCGGCAGGAGAGAAGATTTTAAAAAATTTTATTGAGTTATGATTGAAATAATTCCTGCCATCGATATTATAAACGGAAAGTGCGTAAGACTTTCACAAGGAGATTATCAAACGCAAAAGATATACAACGAATCGCCTGTTGAAGTAGCAAAACAATTTGAAGATGCAGGAATAAAAAGATTGCATATTGTTGATCTTGATGGCGCAAAACAAGGCAGCATTATTAACTTAAATGTTCTTGAGAAAATCGCCTCGCAAACAAATTTAAAAATTGATTTTGGTGGCGGCATCAAAACTACAAATGATGCCGAGCTTGTTTATAATGCAGGCGCATCAATAATAAATATTGGAAGTATTGCTGTTAAACAACCTGATATTGTTGTTGGATGGATAAAAGAATTTGGAACTGATAAAATTTTATTGGGCGCAGATATAAAAAATGAAATGATCATGATTAATGGCTGGCAGCAATCAACCGAAATTAATATTATAGATTATTTGAAAGATTGGTCAGTGAAAGGAATAACAAATATTTTTTGTACGGATGTTTATAAGGATGGTTTATTGCAAGGCGCTTCAACTGAGTTGTATAAAAAAATTATTACAGAAGTTGGTTCAATAAATTTAATCGCCAGCGGCGGCGTTTCAACAATAAAAGATATTGAATCGCTTGAAGAAATTGGTTGTTCCGGTGTAATTATTGGCAAAGCATTGTATGAAGGAAATATAAAATTACCTGAGTTGAAAAAATTTATTAGCTGATGCTTACAAAAAGAATTATTCCTTGTCTTGATGTAAAAAATGGCCGCACCGTTAAAGGCATCAACTTTGAAACTATTCGTGATGCCGGCGATGCTGTTGAGCTTGGTGCATACTACGCAAGCGAAGGCGCAGATGAATTGGTTTTTCTTGACATCACCGCAACAAACGAAAAAAGAAAAACATTAACCGAGCTTGTAAAAAAAGTTGCAGCGGCAATCAATATTCCGTT
>CAXSDU010000174.1:0-629 GCA_964236165.1 uncultured Parafilimonas sp.
ACAGCCGATTGTTTTTTAGAAATATATCGAAAAAAACCAAGTATCACAGAGTAATTCATAAAACTAAAATAACCAAATATTTTTAGAAATTTAAATTTAGATTCTGAAGATATAAATTGAGATAATGAAGCAGTCGTATAAAAAAATATTTGGAGAACAAATGCAGCTACGAAAAAAAAATTTATTTGCGCTATAACTAACACCGCATTTGATATAAACAAAAGTATTAAGCAAAGCGGGCTTAACGTCCATCTTAAAACCCTGTGTGATATATACAAGAAAGTAAGCCGCGGGTGTTTCCAGAAATAAAACAGTGGCAAAAGCATGCTCATGGCTTGAAAACCGCCTGCAGCAATTCTTACCTTTCGCTTCTTTTCTTCTTTAATTGACATGGAAGATAATTCACTGGCATAAGCTTTAGGCTCATACATTATTTTATAACCTTGTTGCGCAGCTTTAAGTGAAATAATAAAATCATCCAAAATAATAGAATCAGGCAATGGCTGATATAATTTTTTTCTTATAGAAAATAGTTCACCGGCAGCACCTACCACGGAATAAAATTTCGAATCGATTTTTTTTAAAAAAGACTCATATTTCCAATATAAACCTTCCCTGTTACCAACACC
>CAXSDU010000174.1:639-4157 GCA_964236165.1 uncultured Parafilimonas sp.
AACATTTAGCTTCATGTCGAAAGTCGCCTGTGATGGCAATACTTTTTTTTCACCTGCCACACCGCCAACCTTTTCAGAAATGTAATGAGATACTATGTAGCTAACCGCCTGTTTATTTAAAAAGGTATTTGCATCGCTCATAATTAATATATCGTTATTTGCTGATGCAACTGCCCTGTTAAGAGCAGCAGATTTCCCTTTTCTTTCATAATTATGCAGTAATTTTATTTGTGTATAATTTTCGATAATAGATACCGTTTTATCGGTTGAACCATCGGTAATAAAAACAAATTCGATCTTTGACGAAGGATATTCCTGCTGAAAAGAATTAATGATTTTCTTTTCTATTACAGTTTCTTCATTGTATGCTGCTACAATAAATGAAACAGATGGCGTAAAAGAAATAGCAGCAGGTTTTAAAGATTTTTGTTTAAATTTATTTATTATATAGGCAATAATTGCATAACCAATATAATTATACATTATAATAAATATTGATGTAAAAAAAACAATTTTCCAAAAAAACATAATTGGTATAATAATTAAAGTATCAAATTTACGCAATTACATCAGCCGTTTATTATTTGCGTTCACGAGCATTTTTTTTACGTTTACCAACTTGCAGCTTTTACTGATTTTTGAGTATCTTAATTTTATGTCGAAATCAAAAAACTATTTAAAATCCTGAAATAACTAAACGTATGAAACATAAAATGCTACTCGTAGATGATGATAAGGTAATGCTCCAGTTGCTTAAGAAAATATTTGAAAAAGAATACATTGTTTTTACAGCCAGTGATGGTGCGGAAGCATTACATTATTTATACCATGGCGTAAAGCCTGACGTTATTGTAAGTGACCTGATGATGGAAAACATAAACGGATATGAATTTGTAAAGCTGCTTTCAACCAGCGTGGCTTTTAATAAAATTCCTGTTGTAATTTTATCAAGTATGGCAGAATCTGAAGCAACACGCATGTTTCCTTCAGTAAAATCAATAACCAAACCATTTGATCCTTTAAAGCTTCTAAGCTATATTAACACCCGCGTTTTAAGTGCAGATGCACAGATTTTTTCCAAAAATTAATAACTATGTTACAAACCACCAATTTTCCTAAAGACCAAGAACCCCATAATCAAGAGGTGAACAATGATGCCGAACTTCTTGGCATTAGCCTAAGCAAAGCATTTGATATGAAAGTTTTAATGATCGGTTGCGATGATGCAACTAAAACTAAATTTACTGAAGGTGGCTTTGAAATAACTTGTGTTCGTAATATTCACGAAGCAAAAAAGAGCATTCATAATATACCTGACGGCAGCTTGTTATTTGATGCCATTATATGTGATGCCCTTATTGGCAAAAAAACTATACTTCATTTTGCCGGTTATTTATCATCAACAAAAGCGCTTTGTGCAATTCCTTATATTCTGTTTGTTAGCGATAATCAGTTTGATTCTGATATTTGTACACAATCGCAGGGAATTGATGACCTTATTTCTTTAGAAACTCCTTTAAGCGATCTTTCAGATAAAATATGGATTCTAAAAAAATATAAATTATTACAAAGCTGCATGCCCTATTCTATTTCTTCTGAAGAAACATCGGGTTTAAATAAGCAATTTGTATTAAAGAGAATTATTGATATTGTTATTTCAGGGCTTGCACTTATTATGTTGTCTCCTTTAATTCTAATAATAGCTATTTGTATAAAGTTAGAGTCAAAAGGCCCTGTATTTTACAAATCATTACGTGCAGGCACGGGTTATAAAGTGTTTACCTTTTTTAAATTTAGAACAATGGTGGTTAATGCAGAAGATATGGTAAAAGATCTAAAGCATTTAAACGAATATAAAGGTTATAAAAACAGTTATTTTTTTAAGATAAAAGATGATCCGCGTGTTACAAAAATTGGCCAGTTTTTACGTAAAACAAGTCTTGATGAAATTCCTCAGCTTATAAACGTTTTGATTGGGGACATGAGCCTTGTTGGCAACAGGCCGCTTCCGCTTTACGAAGCATCAGCCATTACAGTTGACAAATCAGCAAAAAGATTTTTAGCGCCGGCAGGCATTACTGGTTTATGGCAGGTAAAAGGCAGATCAAACGCTGATTTATCTGTAGATGAAAGGATAAACATGGATCTTGATTATGCAGACAAGCAGTCTCTTTTGCTGGATATGAAAATTTTACTTAAAACACCAAAAGAGTTAATATTAAAGAATCATGTTTAATCAATTTTTAATTATACTTTTTTTTATAGTATTTATTTATTGTACTGTTTCAGTAATATATTTATTTGTTTTCGCTGTTGCTTCTAAATTCTATAAAAATAATATTGCATCAGCAACTTATCTTCCGCTAAAAAAAATTGCGGTTCTGGTACCGGCTTATAAAGAAGATGGAATTATTATTGCAACAGCACAAAATTTACTAAGCCAGGATTATCCCTCAAATTTATTTGATGTTTACATAATAGCTGACTCTTTTAAAAGCACAACAATAGAAAGGTTAAGCACATTACCTGTTCATGTTGTAAAAGTTGCTTTTGAAAATAGTTCTAAAACAAAATCTCTTAATGAATGCTTCAGGCAAATTAAGGATCAGTATGATATAGCATTAATATGTGACGCTGATAATATGCTGGCGAAAGGATTTTTAAAAGATATAAACGACGCATTTTTTAGCGGTGCTGAAGCAGTTCAGGGAAGAAGAGTTGCAAAAAATAATGATACCTCTTTTGCTTTGCTTGACGGCTGCAGTGAAGCTATTAATAATAATATTTTTCGTAAAGGCGCAAATGCACTTGGGTTATCATCTTCTGTAATAGGTTCAGGTATGGCATTTGACTTTGATGTGTTGCGTAATGCATTAGCTAATATTTCTGCTATCAGCGGTTTTGACAAACCTTTACAATTAAAGATCGTTGAATCAGGCACTAAAATAAAATATCTGGAAGATGCTTTAATATTTGATGAAAAAATTGATAATCCTGATGCATTTAAACAACAACGTAAAAGATGGTTATTAAGCCAGTTTATCTACTTAAAAAAATATTTTTTTAAAGGCTGCGGTTACTTGGTTAAAGGCAACGTTAGTTATTTTAACCTCGCTGTTGCCAACAACCTGGTTCCCCCAAGAGCATTTTTAATTGCTGCATTACCTCTTTTATGTATTGTAGCATTTTTTATTACACCTGTTACTCTTGTTGCAGCATTATTGATTATGTTGTTGTACATAGCCGCTTTAATAGTAGCGATTCCATTAGAATTAAAAAATAAAAACTTAGTAACTGCTTTAGTGCAATTACCAAAAGCAATATCCTTAATGATATTTAATTTGTTTCGGCTTAAAAAAGCCAAACAGGTTTTTATCCATACTGTTCATACAAAAAGCGAAATAACAAATCCGCTATATAAAATACATGGAGAGTAATAAGCCGCTGATATCAATTATTACAATCAATTATAATAATGCAGAAGACACGTGCGACTTTCTTGAGTCGGCGCTTTGTCT
>CAXSDU010000174.1:4167-5378 GCA_964236165.1 uncultured Parafilimonas sp.
TTATAATAATATTGAAGTTATAGTTGTTGATAATGCTTCAAAAGAAAATCCATCAGAAAAACTTAAAGCAGTATACCCGGCTGTAAATATTATTTTAAGTGAAAAAAATCTTGGTTTTGCCGGCGGTAATAATCTTGGTATAAAACAGGCTAAAGGAGATTATTTATTTTTTGTAAATAATGATACGGTAATGATGCCTGATATTATGGAAGGTTTGGTTGAAGTGTTTGAAAAATATGCAGACGCAGGTGTTGTATGCCCTAAGTTTCATTATTATGATTCGCCTGGCACAATTGAATTTGCCGGCTATAATAAAGTAAATAATTTCAGTGGAAGAAACAGCATGATTGGTTGTAAGAAAAAGGACCATGGACAGTTTGAGGAGATTAAATCAACGCATTATGCACATGGTGGTGGCATGATGGTTTCAAGAAAAGTTATTGAAGAAGTTGGGCCAATGCCTGAAATATACTTTTTATATTATGAAGAGTTTGACTGGTGCGAACAAATAAAGAACCAAGGTTTTAAAATTTATTACCAGCCAAAATCTTTGATTTATCATAAAGAGTCAATGTCGGTAGGCAAGAAAAGTACTTTAAAAACGTTTTATTTAAACAGGAATAGAATTTTGTTTATGCGAAGGAATGTGAAAGGTGTTTCGTTCTTTGGCTTCGCTTTTTATTACACGCTTATAACGATTCCAAAAAATACATTATCCTATCTCTACAAAAAAGAGCCTCAACATTTAAAGGCATTTTGGAAAGGGTATTTATGGAATCTATCCAATAACCTAAAAAAGATTAACTCATGTGCGGCATAGCAGGCTTTTGCGATTTTAATAAACGAACGGAATCTTCTGTTCTAAAAAACATGACGGACTCGTTAGTTCATCGCGGGCCAAATGATTCAGGTTATGAAGTGTTTAATACACCCAATGCTTATATAGGATTAGGACAAAGACGCTTATCAATCATTGATCTTTCAAGCGGCGGCCATCAACCAATGCATTTTGAAAAACTCAGTATTATTTTCAACGGGGAAATATATAATTATCAGGAAGTAAAGGAAGAACTGATAAAACAAGGGTACGCATTTACGTCCGGCTCAGATACAGAAGTGATTCTGAAAGGATATCATTGCTGGGGAGATGCTGTTGTGAACAAGTTCATCGGAATGTTTGTGTATGTAATTTTAGATGAAGAAAAACAAGA
>CAXSDU010000175.1:0-369 GCA_964236165.1 uncultured Parafilimonas sp.
TCGGTAAATCTTGCCATGGTTAATTATTATTTTGGTTCAAAAGAAAAATTGTTTGAAAATATTGTTGAATATAAATCTTCTATAACCCGTGGTTTGCTCGATGAAATTTTAAAGAACAAAGAACTTTCTGCTATTGAAAAAATACATGCTGTAATAGATTCTTATGTTGAAAAACTTTTCGTGCATCGCTCCTTTCATCGTTTAATTTATCAGGAACTTATACTTAATCAGCGCGAGGAATTGCAGAACTCAATTGTAAACCACCTTGCTCCAACTCTCAAATTATAAAACGCATTATTGAAACCGGTATTACGCAGGAAGAATTTAAAAAAGTAGGCAGAATAAGCCGCCAGGCGCAACAAAGACAAG
>CAXSDU010000175.1:379-5231 GCA_964236165.1 uncultured Parafilimonas sp.
AAAGTAGATGTAGAGCTTACACTCGCTTCAATTATGGGTACAATTAATCAAATATTATTATCAAGAAAATTCTGTAATAAAATTTTAAATAAAGAAGATGATTACGTGCCTTATGATGATATTAAATTCAGAAAACGTGTACGCATTCATTTAAAACAATTGATGGACGCTCATTTATTAAATAAATAAATTAAAAAAAGATCATGGCTACAGATAACCAGGAACCAAAACAGGATGCTGAAAGCAACCAGGTAAAAAAGAAAAAATCACCTTTGCGTTTTATAATTATAGGCATTGTTGTAATTGCAGGTTTAATTTATGGATGGACGAAAATTTCTTATGCCATTACGCATGAAACCACTGATGATGCACAGGTAGAAACAGATATTTCACCGGTGTTACCGCGTGTTGGCGGTTATGTAAAATACATTGCTGTTAAAGATTATGATTCAGTTAAAAGCGGTCAATTGCTCGTACAACTTGATGATGCTGAATTGCAAACACAATTGCTGCAAATGCAGGCAGATTATGATGCTTCAAAAGCAGATATTTTAAATGCGCAGGCTACATTAAAAAATGCGAATGTTTCTCTTGGTACAAATCGCGGTGATATTCAATTGGGATCAATAAAAGTTCAACAGGCACAAGATAATTATCAGCGTAATCAAAATCTTTTTAACGATCAGGCAATTACAAAAAAACAATTAGAAGATAGCCGCTATAATTTAGAACAAACAAAACAGCAGGCTTCAAATAATCAAAGCGAGCTTTCAACCGCCCAAAGTAAAATTGCAGTTTTGCAGGCCGGGCTGCAAAAAGTACAGGCAGCGCTGGGCATAAAAGAAGCAGCCATTCAACAGCAACAATTAAAAATTTCTTATACAAAAATATATGCACCGCAATCGGGTAAGTTGGGTAAATTAAATATAACAACAGGGCAATTTGTTCAACCGGGCGCTCCATTATTTTCTATTGTGAATGATACGAGCTATTGGATAATTGCAAACTTTAAAGAAACACAGATAAGAAGATTTCACCAGGGAATGCCGGTAGAAATTTCGCTGGATGCATATCCTGATTCAACGCTTAACGGAAACATTAACAGTTTAAGTGAAGCTACCGGTGCAAGATTTTCTATTCTACCTCCTGATAATTCCAGTGGAAATTTTATAAAAGTTACACAGCGTATTCCGGTAAAAATCAGTATCGATAATCTGCCTGAATATAAAAATATTTTACGTGCAGGTTTAAGCGCCTATATCAGCATTAAAACAAAATAGCGAAAGCTGCCATTAAAATTTCATACTGAAAACATTTTCAAAAATGAAAAAGCTCGCTAAATATATTATTGTTATTACAACGGTAGCTGCTGCAGTTATGGAATTGGTTGATACTTCAATTGTAAATGTTGCGCTTAATGATATGGCGGGCAGCCTTGGTGTAAGTATTGAAGATATTAGCTGGGTTATTACATCTTATGCAATCGCCAATGTAATTATTATTCCGCTTACGAGTTTTTTAGCTCAATACTTCGGCCGAAAAAATTATTACATCGTTTCTATGATAATTTTTACCGCAGCTTCATATATGTGCGGACAATCAACCGGTCTTGTTGAAATTATCATCTGGCGCTTTATACAAGGTGTTGGCGGTGGTGCGTTACTTTCTACTTCGCAATCCATTTTGTTTGATGCATTTGAAGAAAAAGACAGACCTATTGCCGCAGGTCTTTTTGGTATGGGTATAGTGTTAGGACCAACATTTGGACCAACACTTGGTGGTTTTATTATAGAGCATTTTAGCTGGCCGCTGATATTTATGATTAATGTGCCGATAGGTATTGTGGCTACCATTCTTGCTTATACTTTTATTGAAAAGAAAGATAAAGAAGGTGAGCATAAAAAAGGAATGTATATTGATTATACAGGCATCTTGTTTCTGGCAGCAGGTGTAGGTTGTTTGCAATATGTATTGGAAAGAGGACAAGCTGATGATTGGTTTGACAGCAACGCAATACGTATTTGTTCTGTTCTTGCGGCGGCTGGTTTAATCAGTTTTATTGTACGTGAATTAAGAATTAAAAATCCTGCGGTAAACTTAAAAGTAATGGGTAACCGCAATCTTGCATTTACTACAATATTTACTTTTGTTGCAGGTTTTGGATTATTCACATCTGTATTTGTATATCCGGTTCTCGCACAACGTGTGTTAGGTTTTACAGCTTACGAAACCGGTTTATCTTTGTTGGCGCCATCTTGTATTGCTATAATATTAATGCCTGTAATTGGCAAATTAATGAGCAAGGGTGTATCAGCAATTCCGTTTCTTATTACAGGGTTTATTTTATTTGCCTTATATGCAGTTCTAACTTCAAATGTTAGCCCTAATGTTGGCATATGGAATTTCTTTTTCCCGTTACTTATTCGTTCGGCAGGTATTTCAATGGTTATGCTGCCATTAATAAACCAGGCTGTTGTAGGGTTACAGCCAAAAGATTATCCATCCGGTATTGCATTAAATAATATGATACGACAGTTAGGCGGCGCTTTTGGAATAGCCATTGCAAATAATTATATCGCTAATCATTACACAGCACACCGAATGAATCTTATAAGTAATCTTACAGAAGGCTCTTTTGGTTTAACTCAAAGATTAAATACAATTTCACAAGGGCTAACTGCAAGAGGAGGTATTGACAGCACCACCGCTGCACATTCTGCACTTGCAATTGTGAATAACCAGGTTGAAAGGCAGGCTTATTATCTTTCTTATCTCGATACATTCAGATTGATAGCGCTCTTCTTTATTATAGTTATTCCTTTCGTGATTTTTTTACGAACAAAGAAAAAAACAACAACTTCCGGCGGAGCCATGCTTGAAGCACATTAATATAAATAGATTCAGTTGCTAAAACATCAAGATTAAAAAAGAGTAAAATGAAAAAATATTTTATAACATCGTTCTTAATAGCAATCACATTATCAGCAATAGCGCAGGTTACAACAAACAACGAATTAAAAGGATTGATTGATGGATCGTTCAGTTATTATCCGCGTATAAAAGAAGCATTGAACCAGGTTGAAATTGCGCAGCAGGGTCTTGATCTTGCCAAAACAAATTTTCCTAATATTGATGGAGAAGCAAGCTACACATACATTCAGCCAAAAATTACACTTCCTTTTCCAATAAACGGTGAAACAGTAAATTTTCAGTTTGCACCTGTAAATGCTTATGATGCACATGTAGGTGCTAATTACCTTGTGCTTGATTTTGGCAGATTAAAAGCATCTATTGATAAATCAAAATCTGATCTTAAATATTCAATAGATAATGTAGGAAATGTACAAACACAACTTGCCAGCCAGGTAACAACTGTTTATTATAATATTATTTATTTAAAAAAAGCAATTGCAGTAGAAGACAGTGTATTAAATTTCCTGGATTCAAATAAATCAATTGCACAAGACAGGTTAAAAAATGGTGATGCAATAAAGCTTGATGTATTGAATTTACAGGCGCAGATTGATGCTGAACAAAACCATCGCGAAGATCTTTTGAACAATCTTCAAAAACAAATAACCTTATTGCAATATACCAGCGGCAAAACAAATGTTTCTGATACTACATTTGATTTTACTATTGCTGAGCAGCCGGTAACTGATGCACTTACTGCGGCGCAAACTTCTGCACCTGATTTTATTCTTGCACAAGACCGCGTAGAACAGGCAAAAGCTAATCTTTCTATTACAAGTTTAAATGATAAACCTTCGCTTTCTGCCGGCGCTAATGTTGGTGTTAAAGATGGTTATGTGCCAGATGTAAATCAGCCAAGATTTAATTATGCAGCAGGCGTAACATTAAAAGTGCCTATCTATAATGCAAAAACAAAAAAGCAAATTTCAATTGCTCAATCGCAGATAAAACAAAGCCAGTTGGCGCAGGAAACATTGAGTAATGATTATGAAAAAAATATTGAGCAATCGCTTACAGATATTAAAACGAATGCAGAAAAAATAAATAATATGCAATCGCAAATTCAAACTGCTTTATCTGCTGAGCAGATTGCATCAAGCCGGTATTTAAATGGTATTGGATTAAATACAGATATAACAGATGCTGCCGTAAATCTTGAGCGTGCACAATTAACGCAACTGCAATATGAATACCAGTTATGCCTTGCAAAAATTGAATATGCGAGATTAACAGGTTATAAATATTGGTAAAAACTCAGCAGATTGTTGATATGATGAAATTTGAATTATTTGTAATTGCAATCTATATCAGCTTTGCGCCTGCACAATAAAATAAATATTCAAAATAATATAAACCAATAGTAACACTTGTGCAGTAATAATATCAAAGCGGTTGGCTTGTTTTATTTTACCTTTTTTATAGCGCTTTAACGACCACGCATTTGCAGCGATAACACAAAAAATAAAAAAAAGTGTAATACCGTGCAATGTATCAACCAACGTAAACGTAACAGTTTCAGGCAGCGACGCATCTACAATATATTTATTTCCAATTACCCCAAATAAAGAACCTACGCTTAAACTAAACCGCGAATCAATACTATCTGCATGAATATAAAAACATACATAGGCAATAAGAAATGCGATATACATGCCGATAAACATTTTCCAGAATAAACCCATTGCATCCCGTTGAATGCTTAGCCTTACTTTTAAAGCGCTGTACTCTGTGTGCGGTATAGTTAAATCCGGATCGCCGAACGTAGTTTCATAAGGTTTAATTCCTGCACTCATGTGAAAACTATCAATCATCCATCCGCGAAGTGTAAACCGCGGATCGAAATGTTTACCAAATGTATCAGGAATAAAAATCATTGATT
>CAXSDU010000176.1:0-5214 GCA_964236165.1 uncultured Parafilimonas sp.
CAAGAAACTCTTATTTTACGCCCCCCGCTTCGAATCACAATGGACCTTCATCTCGTATGCCGTCTGCTGCTTGAAACAAAAACAAGATATCTTTTTGATGATGTTACTATTTTAGTATAATCCTTCATAGCTTCCAGGTACATAATTTCATTCAGCGATAATTTATATTTATCGTAGCCTTGTTTAATAGTTATAAAATTCGATTCCTGTTCATGCGAAAAAGCAAAGGCATCATTACGCAGTTGAAAAAATTCTTTTAATCTTAATGCGCATCTTTCAAAGCGCTCACTGCTTACAGGTTTTAGCAGATAATCAAACACCTGCAATTCATAACCATCTAAAGCATATTCAGGATGCGAGGTTATAAATACCGGCGCAGGAACAGTTCTTCCTAAACTTTTTATCATATCAATACCATTTATCTCAGGCATTTCAATATCTGCAAAAACTATATCAGGTTTTAATCTGGAAATTGTTTCAAGTCCTTCTATTGCATTACTGCAGGCAGCCATTTTTTTTAAGAAGGAAAATTCAGCAGTCATCGCTTCAATATTTAACCGCGCCAGTTCTTCATCATCTACCAAAATATATGTTAGTTGTTTTTGCATCTATAAAAAATACAGCATAGCATTTTGTGTTTAAAACTCATTCTGAATAAATAGTAGTTGTTAAGGAACTATTTTTTTGCAGACTTAATCTCATCAGTTTTGTAATAATGGCAAGGTAATGATTATTCATTCTTTACATGCAAATTGAAATTCTGTAGATTTTGATTTTCTCTTCAGTTTTTAAAATAAAAAAACCGGGCTTATATAAACCCGGTTCTTAAAAAAATTATTGAAACAAATTATTTTCTGCCTGCAAAACGGCTTAATAATCTTAATATTTCTACGTATAACCAAACCATGGTTACGAGTAAACCAAATGCGCCATACCATTCCATGAATTTTGGAGCACCTGCTGCCGCGCCCTTTTCAATCATATCAAAATCTAATAACAAATTTAAAGCTGCAATAGCAACAATAAAGATTGATAATCCAATTCCGAATAGTGAACTATCATACATAAACGGAATATTGATATGAAAAAAACCAAGTACTAATGTTATGATATAAAATATAAAAATTCCAAGTGTTGCTGCAATAAGCACAGATTTGAATTTCTGCGTAACTTTTATCACGCGAAAATTATACAGTAAAAACATGGCGATTGCTACACCAAAAGTTAAGCCTACTGCCTGTATTACAAGGTTGGGATATTTTTCAGCGAATGCATCATTCATTATTGCAGAAATAGCACCGAGAAAAAGCCCTTCTAATATTCCGTAAGCCGGAGAAAGATATCTTGCCAGCGTAGGTTTAAAACTAATTGCAATTACAGAAATTAATCCGCCAATCAAACCAACCCACATCAAAGTCGTCATAGTTTGCTGTTGATTGGTATAATACAAATGCCATGTATATACTGCACCGGCAATTACCATAAACAGTAAAAATCCAAACTTATTAATTGCGCCGCGAACCGTCATGGCAGAACCATCGGTTTGCTCTAAAGAACGGTTAAAAATTTTTTGAGATAATGTCGGGTTTCCCGATTGAAAAAGTGCCATATCTGTTTTAATTTAAGCAGCAAATTTACATCAAAGAATACATCCTTAAAATACAATCAGGATATTTATCAAATTATTGGATATTTATACAGCTAAAATTATTTTATGGCTGAAACTCCTGCTACAAAACCACGCAAAAGTTTTTGGGATATATTAGATATACTTTCAAAGTTTACCACCGGCTTTTTATTAGTGATCATTGCTTTTGTTTTAGATGTCGGCTCTAAACGAATTGCACAATCAAATGAAGAAAGTAAAATCATACAATCTTTGATTGAAGATTTAACTACAAAACAAGCGGAAAGTCGTAATGATGTTGCGTTGCTTTCGCTGGAAAAATACCTGGTATCAAAACCGGATGAAAAAAATTTTGAAAGAGATAAAGCCTACATAACAGAAGTTGCAGAAACTATTTTAAGGCAACGAATTCATGAGGATTCAAGCTTCTCGTTGGAAAGTTCTATTCCGTTTAAAATTGTAAATAAATATGATACAACGCAGGCGAATATTGTGCTTACAGAATACAGCGAAAGCAGGATTGATGCAAGTAAAACCGTTAACCAGAATATTACATTAACAGCAAAAGCGGTAGATACGCTGCAGCCGCTTGTTCAAAGTAAAAATGCAACAGAAGCCAATGTGCTTAGTTCATTCAATAAAAAGTTTTGTTACATACAATATAATAATAGTGCGGCTGCAGGTAAAGTAAGAAATTTTCAAAATACATTAAAGTCAAAAGAATGGATTGCGCCGGGTATTCAATATGTTGATGGAAATTATGACAACATTGTAAAATATTTTGATGCTGATGATAAACCACTTGCAGAAAAATGCGCTGCGTTAGCAAAAGCAAATTTTAATAATGATTTTAAAACAGTGCCAATTTTATCTTCAAAATATAAAGTACCCAAAGGACAACTGGAAGTTTGGATAAACATTAAATAATATATACTATCTAAAGCTAACTATCAAGAAGGAGAGAGGCTTTATAAACGCATCGTCCTCTGTCAAAGACGATGTTAACATCATTCATATTTTGTTTACCAAATCTGAATCCTATTCTTTTCAGGTAAATACATTTTATCGCCGGGCTGCACATTAAATGCTTCATAAAAATGCGGAAAATTTATCAGCGGACCATTTACGCGCCACATTGGTGGTGAGTGCGGATTGTTATTAATCCACAGGCGCAAAAATTCATCTTTCATCTTTACGCGCCATATATGCGCAACAGAAATAAAGAACCGTTGGTCTGGAGTAAAGCCCCCAATCTTTGTTGTATCATGTCCTTCTTTCGTCATTTTAAAAGCATCATAAGCAACAGCAACACCGCTTAGATCTGCTGTATTTTCGCCAACAGTCATGGCACCTTTAATATGTAATGTATCTAAAACAGTAAATGTGCTATAGACATCAATTACCTGTTGTGTTTTTGCCTGGAACTTTGAATAGTCATCTTTCGTCCACCAGTTTTTTACGTTGCCATCCTTATCATACTGCGCGCCCTGATCATCAAAAGTATGCGTCATTTCATGACCAATCACCATACCAATACCACCATAGTTAAGCGCATCATCTGCGTTGTTATCAAAGTACGGCGGTTGTAAAATGGCTGCCGGAAAAACAATTTCATTGGCTGAAGGATTATTGTATGCAGTAACTGTTGAAGGCGTTGTAAACCACTCCGTTTTATCAACAGGTTTATTCAATTTTGCCAGATCAAATTGGTAATTGTTGGATGCAGCCGATACTACATTCTCAAAGTATTTATCTTTTACTATTGTTGCGTTGCTGTAGTCTCTCCACTTATCAGGATAACCAATTTTTTTTGTGATGGCAAACAGTTTTTCTTTTGCTTTTTGTTTTGTGCTGTCGCTCATCCAGTCCAGTTTATCTACTCTTGCAGCAAACGCTTTTTGTAAATTATTTACAAGTTCCAGTGCACGCTTTTTTGCATCTTCTGTAAAATATTTTTTCACATATAACTGTCCAAGCGCCTGACCGAGCGATTGATCAATTGCACTTGCCATTATCTCGCCGCGTGTTTTTTGCACCGCTTGTCCACTCAATATTTTATTGAATTCAAATGCTGCATCAACAAAAGGTTTGCTCAGTACATTTGAATATGTATTGATAGAATAAGCTTTCAAATAAATTTTCCAGTCACTTATAGGAATGCTTTTTAAAACTGCATTCAGCTTATCGTAATAAGCAGGTTGTGATATATCGATAGAATCTGTTTTTGCACCGAGATCATTCAACACATTCACCCAGCCGATATTAGGTTGTCGCTTTGCAAGTTCTGCAACAGAAATTTTATTATAGTTCGCATTTACATCGCGTAGTTCAATATTTGTTTTGTGTGAAGAAGCGAGTTGTTTTTCGATGTTGTAAACTACATCAGCATCTTTTATTGACGTTGCATTATCGCTGCTTGTAAGTTCAAAAAGTTTAGCAAGATATTTTTTGTAAGCTTGTTGAATAGCGGTACTTGATGGATCTGTTTCAAAATAATAATCTCTTTCAGGCAAACCAATACCTGTTTGATAAATATGTGCAATATTGAGACTACTGTTTTTATTATCCGTACCAACACCAAAAGCTACAATCGAAGTGTTATATACTTTTGCTTCATCCGCTACAAACCTCATTAACGAAGCCAAATTACTGATGCTGTCAATGCTTGCAAGTAAATGTTTGATGGGATCATAACCGCGATTATTAATTGTGTTTGTATCCATACCTGAAGCATAAAAATCGCCGAGCTTTTGTTCAATGCTTCCTGCTGTATTGTTAGCTTTTGAAACACTATCCAATATGCCCTGCAAACGTAATCGCTGCGGGTAGTTCATAAACATGTATGCGCCTACGCCCGCCTGCGAAGGAGGTATTTGTGCAGTATCATACCATTTGTGATTAACATACATAAAAAAATTATCGCCGGCTTTTAGAGAAGAATCAATTCCCTGTATCGCAATAATATTTTTATCCGCAGTGTTGTTGTTATTGCATGATGCTAATGCAAGCAATACAGTAAAAAGAAATAATGATTTTTTCATAACCAGAAACTTTATAGAAGTAAAATGATTAACCAACTAAAACTTTACATTTTTTTATTTAGAAATATTAAAACTGACTTTTGTTTTGCCGAAGTTAATTGTTCCGGTTGTTTTGTAATTCAATATTAGGTCCGTACAAATCTAAGATTGCCTTAAGTTTTTAACATCTTAAACTAAGACTACCAAATTATTAGATTATATGGCATTAATAATCTTGTAAATGGATAAAATATACGAAGTAATTTTGCATTAATCTTTTCAATGATATGATAGAACGCCAGGATATTTTACTAAATGATGTTGATAGCGGAGACGGCATTCAGCTTACGGGAACTCAGTTTACAACCAACACCGCTTTATTGGGAATTGACCTTGCTACCTTTCCTGATTTTCCCGCGGAGATTCGTGCGCCGCAGGGAACTATTCCCGGCGTAAGTGGATTTCAATTACGTTTTTCATCAGATAAAATTTTTACACCCGGCGATATTTGCGATGTATTGGTTGCCATGAATGCTGCCGCATTAAAAGCCAATCTTAAAGGTTTGA
>CAXSDU010000177.1:0-5062 GCA_964236165.1 uncultured Parafilimonas sp.
TGAATTTAAACAGCGTTGGGGAATGGACAAAGACAAACAGGAAAAAGTTATTGAGAAATTTAATGATGCTGATTCATCATTAAAATTTGTAATAGTTACTGCAAAGCTTCTGACTGGGTTTGATTCACCAATTTTGCAAACAATGTATTTAGATAAGTCTTTAAAAGACCATACGCTATTACAGGCGATTTGCAGAACCAATCGTTTGTTTCCAAATAAAACCTTTGGAAGAATAGTTGATTATTTTGGTGTGTTTGATGATACTGCAAAAGCATTAGCATTTGATGAAGAAACAATTAAGACAGTTATTACAAACCTGCAGGAATTAAGAAATGAACTTCCAGGTTTGGTTCAAAAATGTTTAGCTCCTTTTTTCAATATAGACAGAAGCGCTATTGGCTTTGAAGGTTTACAAGCAGCGCAGGATTGTATTAACACAAACGAAAAGCGTGATGCTTTTGCAAAAGACTTTAGCGGCTTGTCAAAATTATGGGAAGCACTTTCGCCTGATGAATTATTAAATCAGTTTCAGAAAGATTATAGATGGCTTTCACAGGTTTACACTTCTGTAAAACCAACAACAAGCGATAATGGAAGATTATTATGGCATGCATTAGGTGCACAAACAACAAAATTAATACATGACCATATTGTAGTATCAGGCATTACTACTGATATGGAAGAGATGATTTTAAATGCTGAAGTAATTGACGATTTGATGAATAAAAAAGACCCAAAACAAGCGCAAAAATTAATGAAGGTTTTGGACGGAAGGTTAACTAAGCATAAAGGAATAATTACTTTTAAAGAATTGAGTGAAAGACTTGAAGAGCTAAGAGAAAAAGCAGAAAAAGGATTGATTAATTCTGTTGACTTCATCAAACAGCTTTGTCAAATTGCAAAGGAAACATTACAAGCTGAAAGAGGAACAGATACAAAGATTGAAATGAAAACAGATAAAACACCTGCAATCGTTGAAAGAATTGTAAATGATATTGATGAAATAGTTAGGATAGTTCGCTTTGATGGTTGGCAAAATTCAACGACTGGTATAAAAGAAATCAAAAGACAATTAAGAAAAATCTTGTGGGTTAAATATGTTATTAAAGATGAAGAACTTTTTAATAAGGCGTATGAGTATATTAAGGAGTATTATTGAAAACTTAACAATACAAAAAGATTAATTCAAGATTGTAATATCTTAAAGGGGTCGTTTATATTTTTATCAAGCATAAAAAACTTTTTGTTTTTTTCAAAATCTTATTTAGTCTTTTTCAACTCCTCAATCATCGTCTCCTTATCCTTTAACAGCTTTTCATATAAAGCAATCTTGTCATCATAGAGCTGAACTACTTTATCAATAGGATTAAAGTTGCAGTTATAATTATTAGAACCAACAGCTCCATGATTTACACTGCTGTCATTAAAAGTATTAAAGTAGTTCACTGCATTAGCATCATCCAAATTTTTGATTGCATCGACAGGCACTTTTAAAATCTTAGCCACTTCTTCCAAAATAGAATCTTCAATTTCTTCTTTCTGTTCTAACAAAGACATTTTTTGTTGGCTCCAATGTAATTCAGCAGCAAGTGTTTCTTGTTTCACTCCTACCCATTCGCGAAAGCGTTTAATGTTCCTGCCGTGGTGCGGTTTAGATTCTGTCATGCTAATACTATTAGATTAATAATGAATGCTAAGGTAATGTGTTTAAAAAATAAATGTACAATGAATAAGTGAGTAGCAACCACACTCCGAAGACTAAGCTAACTCAGTTAAATACATTTTCCTGCTGATATTTTACATCCTTCATTGGTTGCATACATAAAGCATAGTGAATTGCTTTACTACACGAAAAAAATCATCAGCCATGCAAACCGAATATACTATAAGCGAAGACCTGCACGAAGAACTCGCAAGGTTTTTAACCGGTCATGATATAGCCTTGCTTAACCAGAACCTGCGGCGCATGTTAGTTGATTTCCTTGATTATGAATTAAGAACAGGCGTGCCATTATATTTTGAAGGATTCTTTTATCCTTTCAATAGCCTGTTGGATGTATTAAATGTAGCTGCGGAAGAACAGCAGGCACACAAAGCTGCTATAAAAGCAACACAACAACCTGCACTAAACAAATTAATGCCTTTAGAAAAAGTAATTGCTTTCATTAAAGCAAGCCTTAACCCTGAAAGTATATTCCTGTTGCATCAATCCATTGATAAAAAGAAACAGGAGTTTTTTGATTTAATGGCGGTGATACCATCAACATCCAAAACAAAGTTTACCTATTACGAACAGGTGCTTACCATGGCTAATATGGAAGATATAATTATCAATGTATCCCTTCACAAAGAAGAACTACTGCAGCAGCAGTTACAGGAAGGGCATATTTATTATTCCATTGCCTGCAATAAAGAAAACCTTATTTACGCAAACAATGGTTTTCAACATCCAAAACCAAACAAAGAGATATTAAAAGCGCTTACACAAAAGGCAACAACTGAATTTAATTCATCACATAAAAAAGCAGATGATTTTCTGCAAGGCGCATCGAACTATCGCGGAGAAAACAACAATGAAATGACAGCATTCATGCTGCAACAGGCAGCAGAACTTATGTTAAGGGGATTGATAACCGCGCTCAGCGGCACTTGCGCAAAAACACACTATTTTAATGAGCTTAAGAAACCATTAAAGCGCTACCTGCCAGCGTTGGGTTATATCATTTCAACAGATGCAACAGAAGAAGAACGCTTGTTGCATATTTTAGAGAAAGCTTATCTTGAATCAAGGTACACTCACCAGCTTCATATTGACAATGCAGATATTGATGTGCTGTCTGAAGCAATAGAATTACTGCATGAAAGGGCTAAAATTTTATTTACAGAAAGAATAGCAATACTAATGGAATAAGCTCTGAAGAGTAGTGATATAAAAATTTATGTGGGTGCTACTCTTTCCAGAACTCCCTCTTATAGCCAACTAATATTTCAGAATAGGATACAATATTTTTTTTTGCTATGATAAACACCCTGCCATCTTCGACTATAAACCTGCTGTTGTTTACCAGCCTTTCAACTTTATTAACACCGTTTGCATCATTGGCATACCTCGCCAGTGCTTTCTTATTCGGTAAGGCATCAATCACATGATTCCGGTTAATATAGTATACATAAGTATTAATATTCCTTTTTACCGGGATATCTTTCCACGCGCATACTTTGCCTTTGTACTCAACAATGTATGAACCTTTTGAAATAGGCTCTTTTGTAAATAACCCTTTACCGGCTTTAGGTATCTGAGAACGTTTAATAAATAATTGTTTTTCCAGTAATGCCATTGAAGTTATTAATGATTGTTTCCAACCCGAAATTAATGCCAGTTTAGGTGTTATAACTTCACCCGGGGTTTTCAATAACATTTAATCCTGTAGTTTGTTGTTTTGAAATGCTCCACATTGCTTATGCTCCTATCTATGCACATCCTTTGCCTGAAGGCCACCGCTTTCCGATGCTGAAATATGAATTGATTCCCGGACAACTATTGCATGAAGGCATAATAACCGAAGCCAATATATTTTCACCGGAACCGGTAAATGAAGACATCATTCTTACGACACATACAAAAGATTACTGGCAACGCATGAAAACTTTACGGCTTTCGGAAAAAGAGATTCGTGCAATAGGATTTCCGCAAAGTGAGATGCTGGTGAAAAGAGAAACAATCATTACCCAAGGAACAATTGATTGCTGTTTGTATGCCCTGCAAAATGGTGTGGCGTTAAATGTTGCTGGCGGAACGCATCATGCGTTTGCTGGTCATGGGGAAGGGTTTTGTTTGCTGAATGATTTTGCCATTGCATCAAATTATCTCTTAAACAACAATCTTGTTAAACAAATATTGATTGTTGATCTTGATGTGCATCAGGGTAATGGAACAGCATCCATCTTCGAGCATAACAAACACGTATTTACATTCAGCATGCACGACGAACACAATTATCCTTTCCGTAAAGAAAAAAGTGATTTGGATATTGGATTGAATGATGGCGTAACAGTTAGTGAATATTTACATATTCTTCAGCAAACATTACCAAAGCTTATTGAGCAAATAAAGCCTGATTTTATTTGTTTTGTTGCCGGTGTGGATGTGCTTGCAACAGATAAATATGGTAAGATGAAACTAAGCACTGAAAACTGTAAACAGCGCGATGAAATTGTTTTTACAAACTGTAAGCAACATGATATTCCTGTTGCCGTTTCAATGGGCGGTGGTTACTCACCTGATGTAAAAGATATTGTTAAAGCACATTGCAATACATTCAAACTTGCAATAGATATTATATATTAAATCCGATTCACATCCAAACCTTCCTGATTCACACTACACAAATTAATGTTACTTTACTGCATAGAGATTTGATGCAAAACAACAAATATGAAAAAGTATTTTCTTTCAATGCTAATGCTTATTGCAGCCTTGCATTGCTTTGCACAAATCAAATGGAGTGAAGATTCAACTACTGCTAACCTGCAATGGGATAACTATTCAACTTCTTATCTTGGCAGTATTGATGATAAAGTTCCTTTTATAGTAGCAGCTATTCCGTACAATGGAATATATTCGAACTTTGATGATATTAATACTCCACTCGATCTTTCCTTCAAAGGTTCACTATACAGGTTTCGATCAGATTTGTCTGATTATTATTCACGCAAACTTTATACTTACGATTCAGCCAATGTTTACTTTCTCGCACTGAATCTTTATAAAAGCAATGCAAAAGATTATGACTACCGGGTGGTGTTAAATGCATCAACCGTTATTAAGCCCTGGAGTGAGATAACACAGTTTTCTGATTTTAAGATCAAGGATTTTCAAAAAGGCTGCGGCTTTTTGGGTGGCTTTAAAACCACTTGGGGTAATTACATTATTATTGAATTAAGAAAAAAAAATACAGACATCATTTATTCATCTGCGATTGTTTATTGGAAAGAAATTAAACCGGTTGTGAGCGGTGTTTATACTTCCAAAAATCTGAATGATTTCTTCCAGGTGCTTACA
>CAXSDU010000178.1:0-4589 GCA_964236165.1 uncultured Parafilimonas sp.
CTTTGCCGCCATAAGTATCAACAATTATTTTTCTGCCGGTTAATCCCGTATCGCTATGCGGACCGCCAATAACAAACTTGCCTGTTGGATTAATATGATACTTTATATCAGCATCAAAAAAATGCGCATAAGCAGAATTTTTTTGTTTGATGCGTGGAATCAAAATTTCCTTAATATCTTTTTCTATTTGCTTTTGCATAGCAGCTTCTTCTGCAAAATCATCATGCTGCGTTGAAACAACAATTGCATCTATACGTATTGGTTTGTTATTATCATCATATTCTAGCGTAACCTGGCTTTTTGCATCGGGCCGTAGATATTTAATTTCTTTATTTTCCCTGCGGATAACAGCTAATTCAATTAATATTTGATGCGCAAGACTCAATGCCAACGGCATATAATTATCTGTTTCATCAGTAGCGTAACCAAACATCATTCCCTGGTCGCCTGCGCCTTGTTCTTCTTTATCTTTCTTATCAACACCTTGATTAATATCGGCAGACTGTTCATGTATGGCAGAAAGCACACCACAAGAGTGCGCTTCAAACATATACTCACTTTTTGTATAACCGATCTTACGAATTACACTTCTGGCAATTTCCTGCACATCAAGGTAAGCTCTTGATTTTACTTCGCCGGCAAGCACAACCTGGCCGGTGGTAACAAGTGTTTCGCACGCAACTTTACTATCAGGATCAAATGCAAGAAAATTATCAATTAACGCATCAGATATCTGGTCTGCAACTTTATCAGGATGTCCTTCAGACACACTTTCAGATGTAAACAAATAAGACATAATTATTTTTTAGTGGCTGCAAATATACTGCTCAGCCAAGCAAAAATTATGGTAAGGAATAAACAATATGCAAACGCATTTTATAACGTGAGTTATTTCCACCGCCAATTCTAACTCTTCCTATTGCTACAGAATTTAATGCCGGTGTTGCAATTGGAGTAGAATAAATAGCATCTATAGAAGGATATAAATAATAATTATAAGGTGCCCAAAGTATAAAATCGTACGCTGAATCATTTCGTGTAACAACGCTTTGCACATAACGACTTATATCAAAACTGTAAGTTGATATTACTTTGCCGGAGAACGGGTCTGTTTTTTTTATGGGTGAAATGCCAAAAGTTGATAGATTAACAATTGAACCGCTTGAATATTGTATATCAAATGGAACGGCAAAACGCTTTGCTGAATCCTGAATATATGCTGCAAGAAAAAGATTGGGAGCGGTAAATGCAGTATCAGAAAAGCTTGTAACATCAGGCACTTGCTGCATTAAAATTTCTGCGCGGTGGACGATAATGTTTGGAAGACTATCTAAACCCGGTATTTTTATTTTTGCATATGTTCCGGGACTTGTTTGAATGTAAATTAAACTATCCTGCGGCTTAAGACTGGACGGAAAATTATTTGAAATGTCTGTTCCAAAATAATTTCTGTTTATTGAATTAGAACTGGCGCAGCTTAAAGCGTTTGTGGCAAATCTGCGAACAGCAGAGTCAACACCACCAGAACCATTGGGGTAATGATAATAAACCGATAAACGTGTGCTTGTATCTGATAAATTTAATGAAAGCAATGCATTGCCGCGCTGCTCTGCTTCAACAATAAATCCCTTTACATAATTGTGGAAAGTAGAATCATCCTGATATTCGCGGGATGAATCATAATCATTTAACAATCTTTCTCCGAAAGCAGAATTTAAACGAATGCGCACCTGGTTAGTAGCATCTTCATTAAATTGTTTCAATGTATCAGGATTCCCGAGCGTTGCAATATCAACATCTTTGGCTGTGTTAAATTCAGTAAGCTCATTTCCTTTTTCAAAACTTACTTTGTTGTTATATGCTGAATTAACACTGAATTTATTTTCAGGATCCATTTCATACACATGCAAACCAAGATGTGATGTTTTATCACCCGAGGCTCCTTTATAACTAAAACTTAAAACAATAGAATCAAGCTGAAGTGAAGTTTTAGGTACGCCGCCGCCAAAAGAAAAAACAGAATTTGGTAAGGCTACCTGAAAATTAATTGCTGCAGTTGTGTTGCCAAAAACAGGATCGTTTGTATAACCTAAAACATGATCGTCTGAAAAACCAACAGCTACCGTATCAAATGATTGGTTTTTTGTTACTACATCAAGCACAGTGTCTTTATTTGTAACGCCATCAACAGGTGGAAATAGGCCACCGCCTATATTAGTGTTTGTAATTTTTGTACAAGCAAAAAATGCAAGCATCAAACATAAAAAAAAAGAAAATTTTGTAAGGCGGGAATCAATAAAATTCATGCAATTTTTACTTCGACGCAAGCTCGTTATACAATTCTAAATACTCTGTTAAATCAGTTTCTTTATTATAAGACAAGATTTTTTTGCCTTTCATTTTAGCAAATTCTTCTACTAATTTTTTTTCTATTTTATCTGCACCAAATGTAATGGCATCAGCATAATAAGCGCCACCTTTAAACATGGCAGTATTGTTTGCATCTTTATAAGGCTCAAGATCTTTTTCTTTAATACCTGCATGTATTATAGCTTTTTCTAAAAAAGATTTTCCTAATTTTTCTTTAAATGTACTCTGCCCGATGGTAAAAACAATTTTGCTATGTAAGAATACGGGTTCACGTTTATAAACAGTTTTAAGATACATAGGAATTAATCCTGTCATCCAGCCGCTGCAATGGATAACATCGGGCGGCCAGCCAAATTTTTTTACCGTTTCAAGTGCGCCTTTACAAAAGAAAATTGTACGCAAATCGTTGTCATCATACCAACGATCATTCTCATCCTGAAAAATATATTTGCGTTTAAAAAAATCTTCGTTATCAAGAAAATATACCTGCAACCTTGCGTTAGGCAAAGAAGCTACTTTTATTTGCAACGGATAATCATCATTATCAATCGAAACATTTATACCTGATAATCTAACCACTTCATGTAACCTGTGTCTTCTCTCGTTTATCACACCAAACCTGGGCATTATGCAACGAACTTCATAATCGTTATCATTACATTTAATTGCAAGTTTATTTATGATTTCTGCAAACTCAGTCAGCTCAAGATAAGGCGACATTTCAGTAGCTATAAATAAAATTCTTTTCTTTGTTGACATTAAGAAAACTTGATTTCAATTTACTGTCTAAAAAAATTAAGAGTGCAAAGGTAAAGAAATGCTTTTGAAATTAAGAGTGACTAAGGCTTTTAAGCTGTTAAAACCCTGTAATGGTACTATTTAAAAAAATAAAACCGCTTGCTGAATATTTGCAAAAAAGGATAAGTAAAAACCTTTCTGTAGGCTTTATTCCTACAATGGGAGCATTACATAACGGGCATATTTCACTTATTAAAAAAGCAAAAACCGAATGCGATATAGTTGTTTGCAGCATTTTTGTAAATCCTGTTCAATTTAATAATAAGAGCGATTTTGAAAAATATCCTGTAACTATTGAAAATGATATTTTATTGCTTGAAACGAATGAAACTGATATAATTTTTCTTCCTTCTGTTGATGAAATTTATCCTGAAGGAATAGATAGTTTACGGCATTTTGATATTGATTATTTAGAAAATATTTTAGAAGGATTTTACAGGCCAGGGCACTTTCAGGGCGTTTGTAATGTGATGCATAATTTATTGAGTATAATTAAACCAAATAAAGTTTTTCTCGGGCAAAAAGATTTTCAGCAGGTACTTGTTTTAAAAAAGATGATGCAGTCTTTTCATCCTGATATAGCGATATCAGTTGGCGAAACTTTACGCGAAAATGATGGTCTTGCCATGAGTAGTCGTAATACGCGTTTAAACAGCAATGCAAGAAAAAATGCAACGGCCATTTATCAGGCATTACAATACATTAAACAAAATATTGAAAAACATATTTTTGAAGATTTAAAGAAACGTGCAAAGAAAATAATTTTAAATAATGGGTTTGATAAGGTTGATTATGTGGAAATCTGCGATGCAAAAACTTTGCAATCTGCAAATAAATTTAATCAGAATAAAAAATTAATTATTATCGTTGCCGCTTTTATTAATGATGTTCGTTTAATTGACAATCTCATTTTATAATTTTATTGTATGGCGGAATTAAAAACAAAGCAAACCAGCGAAAACGTTACAAAGTTTCTAAACACAATTGAAGACGAAACAAAACGTAAAGATTGTTTTGAAATAATTGAGATGATGAAGCAGGTTACGGATATGCAGCCAAAAATGTGGGGAACCAGTATTATTGGTTTTGGCAGTTATCATTACAAATATGAAAGCGGGCATGAAGGTGATATGTGTATTATTGGATTTTCTCCGCGCAAACAAAACATTGCGTTGTATGGAATGGGAGGCGCTGAAAGAAATGCTGATCTGTTGAAACAACTCGGAAAACACAAAACAGGTAAAGGCTGTTTGTACATTAATAAATTAAGTGATGTACATATTGATGTATTGCAAAAAATAATTAAAGCTTCATTTGAATTTTTGAAAGCAAAATATGCATAACATTTTTGCAATTGTCACACATAATTGCAAAAGCTTTATAAAATTCTGCTTCTTATCTTAGCAGCTTATGACAATAGA
>CAXSDU010000178.1:4599-5022 GCA_964236165.1 uncultured Parafilimonas sp.
TTCCAAATAATAACTGTATAAATCTGCTCAACAATGTATCAACTGTACAAGTGTGCGATCCCCAATCAAGTTGAGGACAGGCTACATTGGAAATTTCTAAAGCTGGTTACATAAAAATTCTCCTTCTTACCTTCGCACACTTATGACAATAGAAAAATTACAGGATTTGCGGTCCCGCTTAGCCGGGATAAGGAGGTTTCTTTGACGTTGATAACCGCACACAAAAAATAGAAGAAGACCGCACACGCTCTCTTTCACCAGGTTTCTGGAACGATAATAAGCGTGCCACCGAAACCATGAAGGAAATTAAAACAAATGAATTTTGGCTGAAAATTTATAAGCAGGTTGATACTGGCGTAGAAGATTTTGCAGTATTATTTGATTTTTGGAAGTTGAGTGATGCTACTGAAGAAGAAACAAAAA
>CAXSDU010000179.1:0-4922 GCA_964236165.1 uncultured Parafilimonas sp.
AAAAACGTCAAACTTACAAAGCTAAGTACTATAAACTTTTTCATATCACTTTATGCTTGCAGCCAAGGATAGGGCTTGCTGTTGTGCTGGAAATTTATATCGTTCAACCCACAACGTTAGCCGAATTGAAAAACTACAGATGAAGATATGTACAAAAGCTGAGTATTGAAAGTCCTGCCCGGACTGCTGCTGATAGCGTTACAAAAGATGAGGATTTGCAGTTTAGCCAGCATAGCAGCAAACCCCATGTAAGCGGTTCGTTGTTTGTCGTCCAGTTAATCTGATATTTTTTCCAATAGTTGAACTTTAGGTATTTCACTCTCGTTAAAGAGGTTACCGAAAAACGTATAGTCCAGTTTATACAAAACGATAACATGGGAACTTATAAGATTATAAATTTTTTCATACCAACTCTTAAAAGTGCTCTCGATTTGTCGTGCGGATTTAGGGTCGTCTATGTACGGGTTCTCTGCATGAATAACGCTACTGCAAAGTTGGTACAGTTCCAAAAATTCCTCTTTTGTTAATGCGTTGTCAGATTGTATTGGGTCTATAAACTTACCTCTTTCATCCTCGTTTATTTTTGCGGGAATTGGATAAAAGTCTTCGTTCAAAGCTTCCAATTCTTTAAATATCTTTTTGGCATTCCATTGTGCAGCAAATTTGCTTTGAACTTTGGCATATTCTTCAACATTTGCAATTAAGGAAAGCATTGCAATTTGTTCCAGCAATTTTCGAAATTGTAGGCAAATAAATTCTTGGTCTACGCCAACGATACCAGTTGTTTTTTCAAGCTTTATAAATTTCGCAGTAATTAGCAATCGCTTTTTTATTCAGAACAGTTGAACAAAATATCTGTCAAGGTGGAAGGATTCCGTTTCTTTCTTTGTCACTTTAATAATTGAAAGTCTGTTTTACAATGACCGCTTACGCAAAGATTTAAGATATTAGACGTAGTTCCAAATAAAATCAGGCATTGAAAATCAACTTTTTAGTCTTATACATTTTGGATTGTCGTTAGGACAATCCGCCTTTCATTTTCAAGCAATTTTTAATTAGCTTTCTCCAACAATTTTTATTTCTTCTTCTGTTAATGCATACAATACATATACCATTGCTTCAATCTCTTTATCTGTTGTGTTAATCATGTGCCGCAATGTCCCTGGTTTACGCTCACAGCCTTTTAGCAGACATTGCGAAAAAGAAAAGCTATTTCGTCCAGTCAACCCCCGTTAATTTTTCACTAAGCGTCCAAAGTTGTTCTGCCATAGAAGGATTGATTGCCCATCTACGAACGCCGTTAACTTGTGGGCTGTCATTTTCTACAATTGGTGATATATCGCAATCTGCACAGTAAACGCCACCTATACTTTCCAATTGAGGACTGGTAGCACACCAAATAGTTGTTGCTGCACCCTGTGCAATTGATTTTATAAAAGAAGGTACATAATTTGGCACGGTAGAGGCTGCACTGGTTGCAGTTGCTTTTTCTTCGTCACTCATAAAACGGTTCAGGTCAGTGGAAGTTATTCGTCCAGGATGAACAGCAAATGCTCTAACACCATATTCTTTTCCAATCTTGTCTAATTGAACGGCGAAAAGTGAATTCGCGGTTTTAGATTGTCCATATGCTGTCCATTTCTCATAAGGGTGTATATTGAAGTTTGGGTCGTCAAAATGAACACCGCTGAACCGATGTCCTAATGAAGATAAACAAATCACACGCGCTTTAGTTTTGCAAAGCTCATTCCAAAGATTTGCAGTTAATTGAAAATGCCCTAAATGATTTGTTGCAAATTGCATTTCATAACCTAAACTATTTCGTAAAAGTGGTGTTGCCATAATACCAGCGTTGTTAATCAGAATGTCGCACCTGTCAAACGATTTACGATATTTACCTGCGAATTCATTTACGGATAAAGGTTCTGATAAGTCAAGCTCCATAATACTTATGTTTTTTACTTCTGCAAGTGCCTGCCCTGCTTTTGCTATGTCACGTGCACCAACAATAATTGTTGCACCTGCTTCTGATAAAATCTTCGTCGTTTCAAGGCCAATTCCTGAATGACCACCAGTTACAATTATAATTTTTCCGTTTAAGTCAATTCCATTAATAACTTGTGAGGCTGTTGATGTTTCACCAAATCCTGATTGAATTGGTTCTTGTTGTGTTGTCATTTTTTTCTGATAGTTTATGTTTGAGCGTCGTAGATGCTTGCACCAAGTTAAATAGAGTTACAAATGTTCAACCTATATTCGTCAGCACTGTAACGTCAATGCAATGTTAGCGATAGTGGTTGTTAACCCAACATTGCGTTACGTGCCTTAATTGCTTCTTCTGTCTCAGGAACTCAGAAATCAAGTCTGGGTGTTATAGTGGCCTGTACGGCCTCTACAACAGGGTGAAATACATTATTATATTTAGAAAATGCCAGATTGTAATCACTGTTAGAAGCTATCAATTCTTCAGCTAATATTGTTGCACCTTGCATTGGGCGTAGTTACTTTTCTTTTTGCAGATAATACGTATTGTCTGTTTCTTTATTTGCAACTCGCCCTTTTCAATGCTGAAGTCAAAGAATGAACCTGTTTTTAAATTCATAAAATAATTTGCGCTTACTGATTGTGCTTCCATTGTTCTGCCTGCCGCTTCAAAAACCAATTTGTTGTTTTCTTCTTTGCAAATCACTTTGAACGGTAAGTCACCTGATGAATATGTACCAATATATTTTTGAAAATCTATAACGGCAGTTTTTGAAAAAGGAATTTCATAATTATCATTAAAACAAATTTTCAATACACCTTTCAGTATGTCAATTCTTGGATATAAAATTCCGTTTGTGATATAAGAGACAGCTAATTTCTTCTCTGGGAAATATCTTGTTGCAGAATAAAATTCTTCTATTCTTCCATTATGTCCATAACCTTTTGTTGAGTCAAAATCGTAAGGGAAAATTCCCATTCCGTAATCATCAATCATTGTTGTCATACTGTCAATGTTTGCATGGCTTATAAGTTTGCCATTAAATATATTTTGAATAAACACCGTTAAATCCTTCGGCGTAGACACGATAGAACCTGCACCACAATGAATACTTAAATTTGTTTCTTTTTCTTTCTTCCAAATGCTGTCAGAATATTTGTAAGAAGCGGCTTCATTCCTGCGAATATCTATCGGCTTTCCGTAATAAGTATGTTGCAACCCAATCTTTAAAGCAATTTTTTTATGCAAGGCTTCGACATAAGTTGTTCTTGTAATTTTTTCAATGATATAGCTTAGCAACAAATAATTTGTGTTGCAATAATCTGCTTTACTTCCAGGTTCAAAATCGCTGCCTTTGCTTGCGATAATCTGCAACATTTCTTCATGTGTTTTCGGCTTATCCATCCAGTCGGGAAAATTCGTATCGTGTGTATAATCGTGCAAACCGCTTCTGTGATACAACATTTCTTCTATTGTAATTTTATTTGCATTAGGCAACTGCGGGAAGTATGTTGCCAGTTTCGTATCAAGGCTTAATTTCTTTTCGTCAACTAATTGAAAAATCATTGTTGCGGTAAACATTTTTGAAGAAGAGCCAACTCTGAATTCCGTATTTATATCAGGTAAAATTTTTCTATTATTACTGTCAAGCATAGCAAAGCCAATAGCTCTTTGGTATAAAGTTTTACCGTTTAATGAAATAGCCACGCTTCCTGTTGCCAATCCACGATTTTGCAATACATCAAACAAGCTGTCTAATTTTTTTGTATCAATTGTTTGCGAGTAAGAACCCGAAAAAGGGTAACTGAAAAAGAAAGAATAATAAGGAACAATTTCATTCATCGATAAATTTAAGCTGTGTCACAAAATTACCGGCAGCGTTAAGGCATGGCGATGGGCTGGTATTCATTGCTCGTCACGCCCGGAACCAAAGCTGAAAATTGTTACTAAAGATGAAGATAACAACTAACAGCTAAATTTATAACGTCGAGCAGGAACTATTGCTGGTATTGATTTGCAGCTGATTGTTATTCCGTCAGCCAGCCTATTGCCAAACCTGCTGTTGTATGCCGTTTTTCTTTTAATTAAAGCCCCAATGCTGGTTTCATTGCTTCGAAAATTGGAGAGGCAATCAAATTTGCAAACACATTTATACCCACATCCTTTATTAGTCCACCAATATTTTTAAGCTGTGTTGTAACACTTTTACCTTTGTCAAACTGCTTTAATGAATATTCAATTTCACTATTCAAATCTTCTTTAAGTTCGTTTGATAATTTGTCAAAGTCAGCTTTTAAAACTGAAAATAAGGTTGCTAAGTCTTCCGTTGAATAGTTTACTGTTTGTGCCTGACTTGAGTTTGGTGAACCTTGTTGAAACAAAGCAGGAGAGTTTATGTCACCAACGTTTATATTGTTATGGTTTATTTGAAAAGGAACAAACATTTCTTCTTCAAGGCTTTCCAAAAATAAAATTCCAAGTTGAGTTATATTAAATTCTCCTAAACCTAAAGTAGAACTCATATAACCGACTTGTCGGTCAGAAAAATAAATTACGATAGCATCTACTTCATCTGGCGTAAGTCCGAGTTGTTCTCCAATAATATAACCACCTCTTTCATCATCATTGTTTCCAAATTCCTTTGTTCTTAGGTTGTATGGTCGTGTCCGTGAAAGTCCGAAAATACACTTGTTGGAGAAGATGAATATTCCTTTTTTGCTGCCTTGTAAACTTCAAGCAGATATTTATTCCTTATTTGTTTTTCTTTTTTTAAGTCCATAAGTTTAAGTCTATAATATTATATTGAAGTTGTCCAACAAAATGGCATACAACGAAAAAGTATTGCCGATGGTGGGGTGTTTGAAACCTCCGCCTGGCAACCGAAGTTCATTATTTATTCAAAGATGAAATATTTATTATGATGTTCAAAATAGTTCCT
>CAXSDU010000180.1:0-100 GCA_964236165.1 uncultured Parafilimonas sp.
CCTTTCAGGAATTCTTCTAAAGAACTTTCTTCAAGATAATCAAACAACGTTTTTACTGCAACCCGTGTACCTTTAAAAACAGGAACGCCGGCAGCAGTTT
>CAXSDU010000180.1:164-4839 GCA_964236165.1 uncultured Parafilimonas sp.
GATAATCTGCCGTCTTCCTGTTATGTCAAAGAACTATTGACCTCACCTAAATAATTTTTCTTCTTGCCCTTCTCCTTTGGAGAAGGGTTGGGATGAGGTCTAAGTAATTTTATATTTTTCTGCATCTTTATGTTTGAATTCCAAACCATTACCTGGCGTTGATAAGTCAGGATAAAGGCAACCATTTTTAGGTTGAGCAACACTATCAAACAACATATTTTCTATTCTTTCATGATCATGAAAATATTCTGAGATATAAAATGAAGATGAAGCAAGTGCAGCATGCAAATGCATTGACGGTGCGCAGTGTGAAGAGAAAGGAATATACCTTGATTCACACAAAACACCAGCTTTTAAAAATGTTGTTATACCACCGCAACGTGTTGCATCAGCCTGCAAAATATCTACTGCACCTGCATGTAGCATGTTATGAAAATAAGGAAGGTTATAACCGTATTCACCTGCTGCAACATTCACGAGTGCAGGTGCATGTTGTCTAATGAAATTAAGTCCTTCTAAATTATCTGATGTAACAGGTTCTTCAAACCAGCTTACATTAAATTCAGAAAATTGCTTTGCTTTTTCAAGCGCCTGTTTTACGGAGTAAGCACCGTTTGCGTCTACAAATAATTTTGCATCATCACCAATTGCTTTACGTGCAGCTTGCACACGATGTGCATCTTTATCCTGTCCTCTTCCCACTTTCATTTTAAAATGCGTAATACCTTGCGATGCCCATTTTTCAAATTGTTTTGCTGTTTGTTTATCGCCGTATGATGTAAACCCACCACTGCCATATAACAGCATTGCATCATTTACTTGCCCTAATAAAGTACAAAGCGGAACATCAAAAAGTTTAGCTTTTAAATCCCATAATGCATTATCAACCGCAGCTACAGCCATAGATGCAATACCGCATTTACCATTATTTCTTATTTGGTGAATGAGGTGTTGGGTGATGCTTTGATTTTGCAAAGCATCTTTATCAATAATATATTTTTTTAAAGATTGCTCAATAAAAAATGCAGATGAAACATCTGCATAAGTATAACCAATTCCTGTTTTATTTGCTGCTGATATTTCAACCAAAATTAAAGTTGTACTGTCCCATTTTATAGTGCCATCGCTTTCGGGAAAGTCTGTGGGTATTTTGTAAGCATTAACTTTTACATCTTTAATTTTAATTAAACTATCACCCAAAATTTTACCCTGAGAACTCATTTTATAATAATGTATTGATATGCAGTTGCCGAAACAACTACATTTTAAAATTCTTCAATCCGAGTAAGGAAAAATTAAGCAACTACTTCTTTAACACTTTGCTTTATCATATCCCATGAATTTTCATCTCCATGAAATATGGCAGATGCAAAATTCTTCATCTCTTTAAAAGTAATATGTGGCGGAAGCGGTGGAACAGAAGGGTCTGTGTAAGCATTTATAACAACCGGTTTTTGCGCGGCGAATGCCTGGTCTAAAGCATTTTCAACATCTTCTGCTTTATCAATTCTTATTCCTTCCAAACCTAATAATTTTGCATATTCATCATACGCAAAATCAGGCACATCCTGCGAACCCGGAAATTTTGCATCACCCGCCATTACACGTTGTTCCCAGGTTACCTGGTTTAAATCGCGGTTGTTTAAAACAAGAATAATGAATTGCGGATTGCTCCAGTCTTTCCAATATTTTGATACAGTTATTAATCCATTTAAGCCAAGCATTTGCATAGCACCATCACCAATTAACCCAATCGGCACACGGTCAGGGTAAGCAAATTTTGCAGCAATTGTATAAGGCATTCCCGGGCACATTGTAGCAAGATTCCCTGAAAGTGATGCTTTCATTCCTCTGCGTATTTTTAAATCTCTTGCAAACCAAGTTGCCGTTGAACCTGAATCAGCAGATAAAATACAATTATCAGGAAGCCTTTTGGAAAGTTCCCAAAATATATGTTGCGGATTAATGGGGTCGGCAGCTTCGTGTGCACGATCTTCCATTTTCTTCCACCAGTCTTTTACATTCGATTCTATTTTTTTTCGCCAGCTTGTATCTTCTTTCTTTTTTATTAAAGGAAGCAAGGCACGCAACGTTTCTTTACTGTCTCCCTGTAAACTTATATCCATCGGGTAACGGATGCTCAGCATCTTTCCATCAATATCTATCTGCACCCCTTTTGCCTGGCCTTCTTTTGGTAAAAATTCTGAATATGGAAATGATGAACCTTCCATAAATAAGGTATCACAATCCATCATCATATCCCAGCTTGGTTCTGTTCCTAATAAACCAATTGAACCTGTAACATAAGGCAGATCATCCGGTAAGGAGGCTTTACCTAATAATGCTTTTGCAACACCACAACCTAAAAGATCAGCGATCGCCATAACTTCATCTTGTGCATCTTTAGCGCCTGCGCCAATAAGCATGGCAACTTTTTTTCCTTCATTCAATATATCTGCAGCTTTCTGTAAATCATTAAATGATGGAACAATAACGGGTTTGCTATAACCTATACCTGAATGCACTGTTCCATGTTTGCGTGAAGGTTCTTCATAATCCAGTTCCTGCACATCATTTGGGAAAATTATACATGTAACAGTACGCTCAGACTTTGCTATTCTAAAAGCCCTGTCAACCAAATGTCTTGTTTGCTGTGGATCGCTGCACATGTGTACATAATCTCCTGCAACATCCTTAAACAACGAAATTAAATCTACTTCCTGTTGATAATTGCCGCCCATTGCTGTTCTTGCCTGCTGACCAACAATTGCTACCACAGGCTGATGGTCCATCTTCGCATCGTATAATCCGTTTAATAAATGAATAGCGCCCGGACCCGATGTTGCCATACATACTCCAACTTCATCCGTAAACTTTGCATGTGCACAAGCCATGAACGCAGCCATCTCTTCATGCCTGACCTGCACAAAATCTATTTCATTTTTATCTACTGCTTTTCCAAGAGCACCGATGATGCCAGTAATACCATCGCCTGGAAATCCAAATATTCTTTTTACGTTCCATGCAGATAATCGTTCTATTAAGAAGTCGCTTACGGATTTGCTCATAAAAATAATTTATGAAACTTAAGTACAAATATGTTTCCAAGAAGAAACTGTAAACACATTTATTCTTTTCAATAAAATCAAACTAAAAGCATTTATAACAAGAGCTAAAAATTATAATTTTCAGGTTTATATAGAGAAACTCTTTAGAAATTTCTCTTTGATAATAAAGGATGAATTGATTTATTCTTTTAGCAAAAAATTAAAATAGTTTATACATATGTGATAGTTTATGCAAACAGATTGAGTAATTAAATACTCTGTAGTAATTAATAACATGTTGAAGATTACAATGCAATTAGAAATGACTTCTTATAAATTTTTAGATTTAGAGATTATTATTTTGAATTATTTATTATAATCAACTAATCCTAACCTGCCTTAAAAGAGTTATAATATCATTTTTTAAATTCATTGCAATTGGCTTGACGTTTAACAGCCTTTTTACAGATTTCTACAGTGTCTTGTCCTGAAATCACAAGACCGTATGAACGGTTGAATAACCGAGACAACAGAAAGCTAACATTTCAATAAATTTGATGTCTCCTTCAGAAGTAAGCCTTCTAAAGCTAAAAGGTACTTATAGTCCATCCTGAAATCAAGGCTGGAATGTTGATACTTCTACTCAGAGTAGAGGCATCTCTTGAATTAAATGGTGATCCAACCTGGAATCCCGAACAGAAAAATTTTATTATTCATAACATTCCCTGAAGGTTTTTTTTAAACTAAAAAACATCACATGGAACAGAAAGAATTATCACTTCAAATCATTAATGTTAGAGCTGCGGGAGTAGATGTTGGCTCAGGAAGCCACATGTTAGCCATAGATCAGAATAAGGAAATGACGTGAGTTTGGAGTGTATACTAAAGATCATCAACAGATGATTGAGCACTTACGAACTCATGGTATTACTACCGTGGCAATGGAAAGTACAGGAACTTACTGGCAAACTCTCTTCGATGCATTACAAACCGAAGGTTTTGAAGTATTGCTGGTTGGCGGTAATCAAACAAAAAACGTTAAGGGTCGTAAGACCGATGTTATCGATTGCATGTGGATACAGAAATTACACTCTTTAGGTTTATTGTCCGGAAGTTTTCTTTTAAGTAATGCTTTGCAGGAGCTGCGTACATACTATTATCATCGTCAACATTTGATAGAACACGCAGCTTTATATGTTCATAAAATGCAGAAATCTTTAAGGCTTATGAATATCAGGTTAAATATTGCCATAAGAGATGTTGCAGGAAAGTCCGGCTTGAATATTATTGAAGCTATATTGGCTGGTAACCGAAATCCTGAACATTTTGCATCTTTGGTTGATGTAAGAGTTAAAAAGTCAAAAGAAGAAATTGCTGATTCTTTAAGAGGTTGGTGGCGCGATGAATTGCTATATGAATTAAAAGCAGCGTTGGAATTTTATAAACTTTATGAAACGGCACTTGTTGATTGTGATAAAACAATCGAACAAGCACTAATAAAACATCTTCCGCAATCCAAGGTTTGTAGCTAGGAAGAAAAAGAATTAAAGGCAACAAATAAAAAGACCAGAAAACACGCTCCTGCTTTTAATGTTTCAAAAATTGCATTTCAATATTTTGGTACAGAT
>CAXSDU010000181.1:0-4802 GCA_964236165.1 uncultured Parafilimonas sp.
ATTTTGAAGGATCTCGTAATACCTGCAAGCTTCATAAATACTTCGGGCTACCAATATTGCATTGCCTCTGCCATCTTTCAATCTTGGTTTTGTGATGAAATCCTTTTTTATATCAAACACTATTTTTTCTAAGCGGCTTTTGGTGCTTAAAACCTTTTGCATTGTACCCCACTTTTGTTTCAGTTCTGCTTTAGGTATAGCATTCATGCCGTGGGTTACAATTTCAAACCAATCATCAATTCCCTTTTGATCTAAAACGTGCTGGTCAACATCTCTTGCTTCATATAACAAATCGAGTATTACACCATCCTTTACGGCTTCATCAAATTTGTATGTATGAATGTATCTGCCAAAAACTTCTAAACTTTTCTTTTTGTCTTTCTTTAGTAATGGTGTTCCTGTAAAACCAATAAAGATTGTGGTATCAGGTAACAGGCTTTTCATTGCCTTATGCAAATCACCGCTTTGGGTACGATGACATTCATCAATAAAAACTATAAAGTCTCCTTTAGGTTTGAAGTCTTTTGACAACTGCAGCTGTTCTATAAATTCATTGGTCGCACTTTCTTCCTTGCCTCCAAATTTGTGTACAAGGCTGCATAACAACCGTGGTGATGTTTCATTGAGTTTTAAAACTAAATCAGCACCGCTTTTTGTTCTTACTATTGTTTCACCTACGCCTAAAAAAACACCTTCTATCTGTTCGTCTAATTCGGTGCGGTCGGTTACTACCAGTAATCTTGCATTAGGATGGTTTTCTAAAATCCATTTTGCCAACCATACCATTGTTAAGCTCTTACTGCTGCCCTGGGTGTGCCAGATAATGCCGCCTTCTTTTGCGGCAATAAATTTTTGTGCTTCTTTAATGCCGAAATACTGATTGGGTCGGCAGAGTTTTTTTGTTCCGAAATCGAAGATTATGAAGTTGTGCAGTATTTCAAGCATTCTTTCTTTATCACAAAACTGTAGCAGGTGTTTGTCAAATAAAATTTCATCCGGGTTATATACATCGTTATCTTCTTTCCATTTCAAAAAGTATTTTTCTTCTGTTTTTGTTGTGCCGTAAAATAATCCGTTACTATCGTTGCCAGCCATCACTAATTGAACTGTAGTAAAGAATGGTTTATTGAATAAATGCAGTTGATTACTTATGCTTTGCCTGATGCCTTCACTTGCTGATATACTTGCTTTCTTCAATTCTAATACTCCGATGGCAATTCCATTGATGTATAAAACAATGTCTGGTCTTCTTTCTTTGGCTCCTTTTATGGTTACTTCTTCGGCAATGGCGAAATTATTATTGAGCGGATTTTCCCAATCTATAAAATGGACTGTTTCGGGCTTTCTTATCGCTTCAACTTTTTTGGCTGTGCCATATCGAAGCATTGAATACACTTCTTTATTTGCTGTGTACAGATCATCTGTGCTGTTTATGTTAGCTTCTTTCTTTAAAGCAAAAATTGCTTTGTTGATTAATTCATCACTGTACTTTTTTGTACCAGTCAAATACTTTCGCAGTTCGGCATCTTCAATATTGCTATTGTTTTCACGGTCTTCCCAATAGCCTAAATATTCGTAATGCAATTGCTCCTGGAAGAGTTTTACAATACGGTTTTGGGTTGCCCGTTCTATTTGACCGACTGTGCTCATACTAATCTGATTTTGCCTGTTAAAAGGTTTTGCATCATGCCCAATTTAATACTCTTATATTTTTTTAATTTGGCTTCTAATGCTTTAATTTCTGCATCCATATCAAAAAGAATATTTGCAATTCGGGATTGTTCCTCCGGTGATGATGGGACTTTAATGTCCAAATGTTGAAACTCTCCAATCCAATGTCGTTTATGGTCTCCTAAAGGATAATCAATCTGCAACATTATTTCATAGATAAATCTCAAATTGACCTTATCATTTTTTGGTAGTAGCATTTTCATTGCTGATGACTTTGCTTTGAAAGGAAAATCAACAAATTTGATTGCAGTTGTGAAATCATCAAAAATGATAACAGGAAGTTTTTTAAAAATTCCATGTTCTTCATTCGTGTAACCAAGAAAAAAAGTTTTGCCTGCCGTAAGAACCGGTATTTGATTATGGTCGTTATATTCTGTATCTGTAACTAAATATTCAGTTGGCTGTTCATAATCTAAAAAATCTCCCAATTTATTTACTTGCCAATCTTCTTTAGGTTGAAGTAACTTTTTCGTTGCACCTTGCTTAATGTGTATTTTTTTGGCAATGAGTTTTTCCAAACTGCTTATTAAGGCATCAGCTTCTGATAAGGCTGTTGCTATCGCAGTTTGTTCCTTTTTAGTGGGAGGAACAGGAAATTCAAATCCTTCCATTTCCCACTTTTGAGTATGTACAAGTGCCGATGCACCATGAGCTTTATCTTCAATAAATTTTGTTAGCTTTTTTAACGAATGGTTGAAATAAGCTTTTACTATTTCATTTTCGTCAATGACTATCTTCCAAGTATGGTAGTTTAACAAGGCTTTTTCACCCTGCCAAATATGAGGACCAAATGAAGTGCCTCTGCTACCTGACCAAGCAAATAATAACTGCCCATTTTCAATTTCAAGTTTTTTGTCATATTGACCGTCATAAAAATTATATTCGTCTGAACCATTTAAATTTTGAATACGTATTATAGGAAGCCCCTTCTGTTTCCATTCAAAAGGTTTAAATCCTCTACCGTTGACAAGAGTACAGACATCTCTTATCTTTTTAATTTGCCAATCATTTGGCAATGAGCCTAAATCGGTTAATTTATATTTTTCTGCTACTAAGTTCATAAAGTATCTATTTCGTTACAAACGTTGTTGATATGGTCGAGACCATACAACAATGCAGCCTCATCTATTTGCATCCATTGAAACAACTGCAAAATGAGGTTGTAATGTTGGCGTGTGTATGTGGTGTCTTTAACAGGTTGTCCTGGTAAAAAGCAAATGGGTTCATGGTGTGCAATGCGGTTCCTTATTTCGTTCAACTTTGCCAATTGGTTGAAGATGTAGTTGTTGTTATACTGCAGGGTAGCAGTAGATATAGGCTTAGAAGGAAAAACCCGTAAGAGTATTCTGCCTGTGGCATTGTATTGATGTGGGGCAAACATAAAACGCCAAAAGCCAAAACCAAGTTCGGCAACCAATTTATGGTGACTGTAGGTATGCAAATGTCCTAAAGCATCATTAATGTTTTGCCTGGTCAAACGGCATCTGCCGTTATCAAATATTCCACCGGCTGCTGCACCATTTTGTAGCCAATCATTACCGAGGGAAAGCAGACTTTGCCTGTCAATACCATTCCGTAAAGCCACCTCAAAGCAACTAATGACCGTAAAAAACTCCTGCGACAGTTGTAGGTTTTTTCGGTACAATGTCATTGCCTTACGGGAATTGCCGCCACAAGCTGCCAAATAGCGGTTCATCCGGGCTGTCGTCATTACATTTGCAAAGTCGGTGTACTTCATTCTTTAATTTTGTTTGCTAATTCAAACATTTGTGTTACTTTTGTGTCATCTTATTCCCGTTAGTCCCTGAAGCAATTCAAACTAGCGGGTTTCGTTTTTTAGGGAGTTTCCAGTTCAAATCCCATTTTCATCAAGTGTCCATTTACCTTTTCTTCCCACCTTGCCACATCAACTGTTAATGCAGGTAATGGAGTTTCGTAACGTTCTGCCAGTTCTTTTATCCGTTGTGTAAGACGTTGGCTAATCCGTTGCATTTCTGTTTTCACACTTGTTTCAATACTTCCCATCCATTTATCATCAACTACTAATTGCTTTATTTCTTCTTCGGTTAAGGTTTTGTATTTCGCAATTAGTTTATTGTCCAAGTCGGTTTTTGCTTTTTTTAGAAGAATGCTCAACTCTGTTGCGTCATCTAAAATTTTTAAATACTGTTTCAGTATTGTTTTTTCTTTACTAAGTATTTCATATTCCGCTTCATCCTCTGCTGCCATGATATGTTCTAATTCGTGCTTCACTTTTATTACAGGCTTCTTCACTTTTTCTAACTCTTTCAATCTCTTTTGAACTGTAACCTTGTTTACTTTTTCATATTCTTCAAATATGCCACCTTCACCATTGTCTTCTTCTAATTCCTTTAGTGCGGCAGCATAAACTTCTAATTGCCCTTCGTACTTTTCAATAGTGTTTTTTTCTTCTAAAAAATATCTCTCTGTAACAATTGCTTTAGGAGCCAAGTCGCAATCCCAACCTTTATCTATTTCCTTACCTGCTTTGTTTTTTACTAAGATGCGATAAGGCTCTGCCTTCCATCCATCCACTGCTATCAAATAACAATCATCCTGCATTACATCATTCCAATAGTTCATCAAATGCTGGTACACATCGTATTTGTCCATCAACTTCTTGCCGGTATATGTTTTAAGTATATCTTCTGAAATGGTATGGATGGTTTGCTTTGGCTTAATACCAACAATAAGGGATTTTAAAAACTTCGTGTTTCGTATTTTCCAACTGGTAAATAATGCATTCATCTCACTGCTGAAATTTACAAATTCGGGATGGGTGAAAATGGTTTGCTTAATACTGTCTTTGCTAATTTTTAATTGACAATATTGTTCCCTTTTGCTTGCAGAAAATAATTCGCCTTTTAATGATTGATACACTTCCCAATATTCGTTCAGTGCTTCCACATCAGCATTAGGAATGTCACCTAACAAATGTGCTTCTATGTCCTGCATGTCTTCTATTTCCTGGCTGTCAATGTAGCGTGGGATGTTTAGATTAAAATCATTCTTAGGGTCGCTGATTTCAGCATAAGAAACAAAACGGCTGA
>CAXSDU010000182.1:0-4405 GCA_964236165.1 uncultured Parafilimonas sp.
TACAAGGCAAATGAACGCTCACAAAAACTAAAATATCATATTCAAACTTCAGGTCGTTCATTGCATGCGCAGGAAATTGATTTCAATGATATTCGTACAACGTTACAGGCTTTATATGCGATCTGCGATAACTGCAATTCACTTCATACAAATGCTTATGACGAAGCTATAACAACACCAACAGAAGAAAGTGTGCGCCGCGCAATGGCGATTCAGTTAATAATTAATCGTGAATTAGGTTCAGCAAAAACAGAAAATTTTATCCAGGGAAGTTTTGCTATTGAGCAATTAACTGATCTTGTTGAAGAAGCTGTATTAATAGAATTTGATCGTTTAACAGAACGTGGCGGAGTTTTGGGTGCAATGGAAAGAATGTATCAGCGCAATAAAATTCAGGAAGAAAGTTTATTCTACGAACATCAAAAAAATACAGGTGAATTGCCGTTGATTGGTGTAAATACTTTTCTTAATAAAAAAGGAAGCCCTACTATTACGCCGAGTGAAATTATTCGCTCAACAACAGAAGAAAAAGAACAACAAATACAAAACCTGCAGGCGTTTCATAAACGTAACCAAAACAAGAGCGAATCATCTTTGCAAAAATTAAAAACAGTTGCAGTTAACAACGGCAATTTGTTTGAAGAATTAATGGAAACTGTAAAGCATTGTTCACTCGGACAAATAACACATGCATTGTATGAAGTTGGAGGACAGTATCGCAGGAACATGTGAACTAAACAAAATAAATTCAAGCCGTCGTTCTGCATATTTAAAATATTACAAACTATTCATGAAACAGTTTCTTAAAAATTTTTTGTTCTTTATTATTTTTTTAAACAGCTTCTGCGCTTCATATGCGCAAGTATATGGTTGCCCTGATCCTGTTGCTAATAATTATAATGATTCAGTAACTGTAAACGATGGTTCATGCATATATTCGCAATCATCAATTACACCTAAACTAAAATATAATTTAAACGATAGTATTGATGAGACTTCTGGTTTACTCTGGTGGAATAAATTAATATGGACACATAATGATAGTGGAGGTCAGCCGCAATTATATGGCTTGGATTCATCAACCGGCAACATTGTAAGAACTGTTACAATTACAAATGCCAGCAACACAGATTGGGAAGATATTGCGCAGGATGGCCAATATATTTATATAGGCGATTTTGGAAACAATGCAAACGGCAACAGAACTAATTTAAAAATTTACCGGGTAAAAAAATTTGATATAAAAAATAAAGATTTACTCACTGCAACCGCAATATATTTTTCTTACAGTGACCAAACAGATTTTTCTACAACAGGTAGTAATAATACGAACTTTGATTGCGAAGCAATGATTGTTTATAAAGACAGTTTATTTTTATTTAGTAAGGATTGGAAAGATGGTAAAACACGTTTATATAAATTACCAAAAGTACCCGACACTTACATCGCACAGAAAACAGCTGAATTAAATGTTGATGGATTAATAACAGGCGCAGAAATAATAAGTGAGAAACGTGTAATTGTATTAACCGGTTATAATACTGCAGTTACTCCATTCATTTATCTTTTGTATGATTTTTCAGGTTATAATTTTTTCTACGCTAATAAAAGAAAAATTCAGATAAACCAAGGCTTCACACAAGTTGAAGGCATTTGTGCGCTTAACAATAATAATTTTTATATCAGCAATGAAAAATTCAAAAAAATATTTAATGTACCTGCTAAACTTCAAACAATAAATCTTAATACTTTCCTTAAACCTTACTATTCAAAAATTTTTAAAAAAATTATCCCTTCATTTGCATTTATTAATCATTAATAATATTTAAAGCCTTATAGTAATGTCGCAATATTGTTCAGTTAGTTAATAATGCATACTTAAAGTTGACTAACAATATCTCTACAATTTGTAATTTTATTTTTTAAACATATTCATGTACAAAATTTTTTTATTAGTCATCTTATTAACCTTTGCTAGTCTTTTTTGCCAGGCACAAACCAAAAAATTTGATACAACTATTAAGATGGGAGATGTTGGCTACAAGATTACCTGCAATAACAAAAAACCTGATAATAATTCTGTTTCAATATTACCTATTGGGTTTAAAGATTTTTCTCAAAACTTAACTTTCCCGATTACAGGCGTATTAAAAAAAGCTATGATAGATGATTATAATAATGATGGTTATCCTGATTTATTTTTTTATTCTTTTGATGAAAAAGACAGGGCGCAGGCGTATGCATTAGCATCAATGGCAAATAAATCGTGTTCTGCTATGTACATGCCCGATGTTTATAATGATCCGAAATTGAGAGATGGTTATCAGGGGCATGATGAGTTTTCTTCAATGGGAGGATTTATTATTCGAAAATTTCCAGTTTATAAAATAACGGACAGTGCCGCAAATACGACATCAATAACCGGTGAACGTGTAATTGAATACAAAGCAAAAATAAATTCATCTAACACTGATAATCCTACTTATAAATTTGAAATATTTAAAACGTATGATGTGAAAAAATAAATAAACTATTCAATTTCTATTTTAATCGATGAATAAAGTAATAAAAGATTTTATGAGAAATATAGCGATGTACTGTTGAAAAAGAATATGTAAACTGAAAAATATGCGTATTATAATAATCTTTTTAAATGCAAAAATAAAATTTTTTACTGCTTCAATCACATACAATACAAACGCTAAAGGATAAATAGCAATTGGTGATTATGATAAAGGTGTTTTCTTGCATATAAAAGATGATAATTTAAATTATTTTGTAGCTGATTATTGAAATATGAAACAAGCAAAATAAGTTGTCTATTTATTTAGTTTAAGGTTGAATTTGGTTATTTAGGTTTTCAACTTATTTTTGCCGTCCTTAATAAGGAATGGTGAGGTGGGTGAGTGGCTCAAACCAGTAGTTTGCTAAACTGCCGTACGGGTTAAACTGTACCGAGGGTTCGAATCCCTCCCTCACCGCTGTAAGCATTAACAAAAGAAGCTAAAAGCCTGCAAATTCAATGTTTGCGGGCTTTTTCATTTTATAAACCTTACTAAATTATCCATTTAAACTCAAAAAAGTAGTGAGTAATTCGTGAGTCTTTTCCTTTGAAGAAAAAGACTCACTGGAATTCCAATAACAATTTGATTTTAAACCTGTTCGACTAGTAAACATCTTGTCTCGAAATCGCTGCGGTTCTAATTTTATAACCGTAAATCGTGGAGTATTATGTTGGGTAGAACTTTTAGTTTGCTTTTTTACTTAAAAAAGCCAAAGAATTATGTAAACGGAGCTATGCCAATTTACATCAGAATTACAGTGGATGGACTTTCTAAAGAAGTTTCAATAGGCAGAAAGTGTGAACCTGCAAGATGGAATTCTAAAAGTGGCAGAACAATCGGAACAAAAGAAGAATTCAAAAAATTGAACGAGTTTCTTGACATTCTTCAATCGAAAATCTATGAGGCAAGACTTAGGCTCATAGAAAAAAATGAAATTGTTACATCTGATTTGCTTAGAAACGTTTTGATAAACAAGGAGGAAAAGCATCACCTGTTGCTTGAAACTTTTAAAGAACATAATAGCAGAATGGAGGCACTTATTATTAATAAGGAGTATGCTGAGGGAACGCTAACACACTTTAAAACTACTTATGCTCATTTAAGTGAATTCATTGAATGGAAATATAATCTTCTTGACTTCCAAATTGAAAAAATAGACTATTCTTTCATCGCAGATTTTGAATATTATCTCAAGAAAGATGTTTGCGCCCACAACACTGCTATGAAATATCTTGGAGATTTGAAAAAAATTATTCTGTTATGTATTAAGCGAGGCTGGTTACTAAGAGACCCTTTTTTAGGTTATTCAATACGACGGAAGGAAGTGCAGAAAGACTTCCTGGTAGAAGAGGAATTAAATTCCATTTTGAAGAAAACATTTTCAACTGAACGACTTTCCCTTGTAAAAGATATTTTTCTTTTCAGCTGTTTTACAGGTCTTGCCTATGCGGATGTTAAAAAATTAAAATCTACTGAAATAAGAATTGGTATTGATGGGAGAAGATGGTTATTTATTCAACGGCAAAAATCAAGCACGCCATCGCCGGTTCCATTGCTGCCATTTGCTCTACAAATTCTTGATAAATATAAAGACCATCCAAGGTGCGAGATTACTGGCAATCCACTGCCCATTTTCAGTAATCAAAAAATGAATGAATATCTAAAAGACATAGCAGATTTATGTGGTATCCAAAAAAAATTGACTTATCATACAGCACGTCACACTTTTGCTTACATTTTTATCACAAAGAAGCCCGGCAACAGAAAGACGGTAACGTCGATAATGTCCGGTTTACTCAGAAAGAGCATTGTTCCTGAACAGAGCATGAACAAACACTTGC
>CAXSDU010000182.1:4415-4685 GCA_964236165.1 uncultured Parafilimonas sp.
GGCAGTTTGAAAGAATTCTAAAGGATAGCGGATTCGTTCAATTAAAAAGATTAGATGAAGACGATCTGTTAAGTCATCCGGACAGGGCAGGCTTAATTGAAAAATATTGTTTCCTGCTTGAAGACGAAAAATCATCCATTGTAAAAGATATTCAGTTTAAAGATGAATTTAAAATTGCCGATGCACACTGCCAGTTATACACGCTTGCTGATATAAATGATTTGCCGGGTTTGTGCGGTTCAAGAATTAACTATGATAAATATTCTACTG
>CAXSDU010000183.1:0-4555 GCA_964236165.1 uncultured Parafilimonas sp.
ATAATTGTGCATGGGGTTTAACCAATTCAGAAAGAGATGTGCGCGATTATTATGAAGTGAAATTTAAAGACAGCACGATGCATCAATATTGGTTTGATAGCAGTTGGCACGATGCACAAATACGTGATGAAATAATTAGGATAAGAAATAAACCAAACGATACAGAACATATTGCGATGACGATTTGGGGACCGGTTATGTACGATCCGCAATATCCCGATAAACTCAACTCAAATAAATATTATGCATGCAGATGGAAAGCACATGATGAAAGCAATGAAGCAGGCACACTTTACAGATTAATTCGTGCAAAAAATTACGATGATTATTTACAGGCAATTTCTTTGTTCAAAACACCAGGACAAAATTTTGTTTTTGCTGATAAAGCCGGCGACATAGCTATAAAAGCGCAGGGAGAATTTCCTGCATTGTGGTACAGGCAAGGAGATTTTTTAATGCCTGGCGATGACAGCAGTTATGCATGGCAAGGTTATATTCCTGATAGCTTACAACCTGTAATGCATAATCCTGAACGTGGTTTTGTAAGCAGTGCAAATCAATATCCATATGATCCGCGCACTTATCCATATTACACACCTGGTTCTTATTCTTATTATCGTGACTGGCTTATCAATCGCAATTTATCATCTATGCAAAATATTAATGTTGATGATATGAAAAAAGTACAAACGAGTTTTTATAATTTGCTTGCAGAAAAAGCGCTGCCTGTTTTAATGCCGCATCTTAATGTTCAAAATTTAAATGATGATGAAAGCAAATATTTAAATCTTCTTGAAACATGGAATATGGTGAATGATGCAGATTCAAAAGGTGCAACTGTTTTTAAAGTATGGGTTGATAGCTGTATTAGTAAAATTTATGGTGATGAGTTACATCAGTCTTATTTGCCAGTGCCCGAGGTTGAGCCTGAAGCAATGCTTAAAAATATTCTAAAAGATTCGGCTAAATTATTTGCAGATAATATTACAACAAGTGATACAGAAACCTTAAATGATGATGTTACTAACGCATTTAAAAGTATTGTGCCTGTGCTTGAAAAAGCTGAACTTAACAATGATATTGAGTGGGGAAAATTTAAAGACACACATGTTTCTCATTTGCTAAAACTTCCTGCATTTAGTGATTTACATGTTAATGTTGGCGGCGGCTCAAACATTATAAATGCTATTGGACCTAATCACGGACCAAGCTGGCGAATGGTTGTTGAGTTAACAGATGATATTAATGCTTATGGTGTTTATCCAGGTGGACAAAGTGGTAATCCCGGCAGCAAGTATTACGATAATTTTATTGATACATGGACAAAAGGAAAATATTATAAGATTCATTTTTATCAGCAAGATCAAATTGCATCAAAAAAAAATAATCTTGGTAAAATAGTTTTTAGTAAATCGTAAAAAATGAAATTTATTATTGTTCTTTTATTAACTGCATTATTAGGTTTTACTGCGCCTTTATATTTTACATGGTGGAGTTTTGCAGTAAGTTCTTTTATCGTTGCCATATTCATTCATCAAAAAACGTTCGCTGCATTTGCAGCAGGTTTTTTGGGCATGTTTTTATTATGGCTTTTTTTTACAATGATTATTGATAATGCCAATCAGCATATATTATCTCAAAAAATTGCACAACTGTTGCCATTAAATGGTTCTTCATTGCTATTGATTTTAATAACATCTTTAATAAGCGGATTAATTTCAGGCTTTGCTGCTTTAAGCGGAAGTCTCACAAGAAAAGCTGTTTAGAATTAAAATAATTATCTGTTATAAGGAAATTCATTTACGAAATGAAAACCACGATTGATCAAACGAAATTTATCAAGATCATATTTTTTCATTTCAATAATTACAGAATCGTTATCTAATTTTCCTTTGAGTAATATAATATCTTTTTGCGGAAAGCTGTAAACAAAACTTGATTTCTTTGTTGTATCATTATAACTAAACATTTCTATTTTCTTTTTTGCAGTATCAGGTTTAAATGCAAAACCTTTTGTACTATCATTCATAAATTGCACAAACGAATATTCAGTATAGCTTACAATTAATTTTTTCCATCGCGTAGTATCAGTTGCCAAAGGTGCTACAGAATCGTTATTACGAATAAAAGACTGAACATTATAAATTCCATACAGCGGTGATTTTGGCGAAGCATCACCATAATTTTGCAATCCTGCTACAGCTTGTAAAATATTCACAATTACTACGTATAAAATCAATCCATATTTTAGAATAACAGTTGTGATATTTTGCCATCGTTTTTTAAAAACCGGCGCAGTAATATTTGCAGCATTTGTTGGTTTGTTTAAAAAGAAAAAATTAATTAAGCGATGAATATCTTTCGCTATTAAAAATAAAGCCATCACTACTAAAGCAGTTGAAAGCAATTTTACAGGCACATCAAAACAATAATTTATTGCCATAATATTTCCCGCAACAACCAATGTTACGATAGCGCCAAGTGTGGTTGTTCGCCGGAATAAAAGCAAAAGCCCGCTTGATAATTCTGCAAAACCCATTACATAATTATATCCTTTGGAAAAGCCGAAAAAATTCCAGGCTAAACCCATGGGTGAGGAACTTCCATAAGGTTCTAATAAACGATCTGGCGAAAAGAAAGGAAACTGCAATTTAAAAACTTTTACAAAACCATAGCTTAGCATTGTCATAGCAACATAATAGCGCACAATAACACAAAGCCAATAAAATAATTTATTATAAGTTGAAGTTCTTTTATCAAGCACAGACCAAATTATAGCTGCAATTATAGAAAGGACAGCAATAAAAAAAATAACTACATAATCGTACGTTGTATCGCCGCTGCCATTGGTGAAAACAGTTATAGGATAAGACAAATGCAAAATATTTTTTGCGATCAATACCATTACAGTATGAAATGGCTGAATATAAAATTCATACAGATTTTCACTATAAGGCAAAACACCATTAGGATTAAAGAAAATGTATAACAGAAATAAAATAAGAAAAAATCTAAACGTAATTTTTTGTGTAAGACTCCAGGGAATTGCGGCAGTTTTATTCATACAACAAATTATAAGTGTGATTATAAATGTAATTTTTTTCAGTTAACAAGATTGCAAAAAAGAGTCAATTTTAATGGCAGATATTTTAAAGAAAAGCATAACTAAGATTTATAATTTATTTTGCGTTCAACAAAAAGCATTTGGCAAATATTATTGACATAGTTCCGTATAAAGTATTGCCTGCACAAATGGGCGGACAAAAAGGTATTGCAATTTTTTGCAAATATCTTGGCGCGCAAAATAATCTTTCCTGTATTTCAGTAAAAGCAAATGAAAATAAACTTGCGGAAAATTATGAAATGATTTCACTGTTTAGTAATTCAAGATTGCGTTATGCAAATCCTTTCAATCTAAAAAAAATAAAAAAAATTGCAATTGAAAAAAGTATAAAAAACATCATTACTGAACATCCATACATGGCATGGATTGGCTGGATGTTGAAAAAGCAATCAGGATTAAAATGGTTCGTTCATTCGCATAATATATAATTTGAACGTTTTAGAACTTTAGGTAAATGGTGGTTTTCCCTTTTAAGAAAATATGAAAGCTGGGCTTACAAAAATGCAGATGCTGTTTTTTTTGTTTCGCCTGAAGATGTTCAATTTGCCATTAAATACAGAATGATAAAAGCAGAAAACGCTTTTTTAATTCCGTATGGTGTGGAATTAAAAGAAATGCCTGATGATATTCAGGAACAAAAAGAAAAAATTTATGCAGAATATAATATTCCTGCTAATTGCAAGCTCATACTTTTTAATGGGGCGCTTTCTTACAAACCAAACAGCGATGCTTTAAATTTTATTTTAGATGAAATAAATCCAATATTACTGCAACAGCAAAATTTTAATTACCGTATTATAATTTGTGGCAAAGGATTACCTGAGCCATTTAATAATTTAAAAAATTATGCAGATAAGAATATAATCTATGCAGGTTTTGTTGATGATATAAGTATCTATTTTAAAGCTGCAAACATTTTTTTAAATCCTGTTGTTACAGGCGGCGGGGTAAAAACAAAAGCCATTGACGCAATTGGTTTTGGTGCCACTGTTATTTCGTGCATTACAGGAGCTTCAGGAATTAATGCATTTGTATGTGGAGATAAATTAAAAATTGTGTATGATAATGATGCGAATGCTTTTGCGCAAGCTATATTAAAAACATCAAAAGAAATTTCAAAAACACCGGCAACTTATTACACTTATTATTATTGGGGAAACATTATAAAAAAATTACAACCATTGTTTAAATAATACTGTAAAAGCAGGTGTTTGGCTTGAATGTTTTTTACATGAAAAAACATAATTTGATATTAATTATTTCCATATTTTCGCAAAGCAAGATTACAGTTAGTCCTTATTTCCCTAAACGTTTCGCGTAAATGTTTTGGTTCGGGGTTTCTGTTTTCGGGTTTTTATTAATTAAAATTTTTTTAAATGAACATTTACGTTGGAAACTTAAACTGGAGCTTAACCAGCGACGACCTTCAAA
>CAXSDU010000184.1:0-4504 GCA_964236165.1 uncultured Parafilimonas sp.
ACTGGAAAGGTATGGCGCAAAATTCCATGAAGTATAAAGAAACACATGGCAACTATCCATTGTGGACGAATGGAATGTTCAGCGGAATGCCTGCTTATCAGATTGCAATGGATCCGCAAAACCCTTTCAACTTAATTTACCTTCATAAAGTTTTTTCATTATTTCTTGCAAAGCCATTCGTGTTCTTCTTTTTATTATGCATAGGATTTTATTTTTTAAGCCAGGTTTTTGGTGTTGATTACAGGCTTGGAATTTTAGGTTCGCTTGCTTATGCATATGCATCGTTTAGTTCTATATTAATTGTTGCCGGGCACGAAACACAGGTGCAGGCAATGGCTTATATGCCAGCATTGTTAGGTGCAATTTTATTGGTATATAAAAAAAGATATTGGAGTGGTGCCGCATTAACAGCCTTGTTTACAAGCTTACTTGTTGCCATGAATCATTTGCAGGTTACCTATTATTTTATAATAGTTGCTGTATTCATGACGATATATTATTTAGTTGAATGGATTCGTGCAAAAGAGTATAAACACATTATTAAATCATTCGCAATTCTTGCAGTAACAGGATTGATTGGTATCGCTTCTAATCTTGTAATAATAGCAACAACGTATGATTATTCGAAAGCTACGATGCGTAATGGTGTGCTTAACCTAGATTCATCAAAAACAAACAGTTCAGGCGAAACAGGTTTACCAATTGATTATGCATTTCAGTGGAACTTTGAAAAACCGGGAGTTTTTTCTATCCTTATTCCGAATGTTTACGGCGGTGTTTCGGGTGTAAATGAACTTACTAAAAACTCTCATCTTGCTAAACTTGCAACTGCACAAGGCGCTTCAGAAGATGATGCAGTAAGTTTTGCAAAGCAAACAGGTCAACAATTAGGTTACTTATATTGGGGTTCACAACCTTTCACATCAGGGCCTGTTTACTTTGGCGCTATTATTTGTTTCTTGTTTTTATTTGGAATGATCTACTTAAAACGCACTGATAAATGGTGGATGTTAATTGCCTGCGTTTTAGCCATCATGATGAGTTGGGGAAGAAATTTTCCGGCATTCAACGATTTTCTTTTTAATCATCTTCCATTATACAACAAATTCAGAGTTCCAACTTACACGCTTATTATTCCGCAATTATTATTTCCGTTATTATCTGTAATAACATTACATCAATTATTTTTTATTGAAACAGATAAAGCATTTGTATGGAAAAAATTAAAACTAACCGGACTTGTAATGGCCGGTATTTTTTTAATTGTGCTGATGATGTATTCAGGCTTTGATTATAAAGGAGCAGAATCCGGTCAAATAGAAAATGTCATCAATGAGCAAACAGATAAAAATCAATCAGCCTCAATTCAATCTGCATATAATGCATTGAAGGCAGACAGGCAATCTTTATTTGGCGCTGATATTATTCGTTCATTAATTTTTATTGCACTTGCATTTACATGTTTATGGGCTTATTTAAAAAATAAATTAAAAGCATCGTATGCAATTATTGCAGTGCTGTTGTTAAGTTCAATAGATGTTTTAGCTGAAGGAAAAAGATATATAAATGATGATACTTTTCAATCTCAGGATGACCAGAATGCGCAAAACTTTACGCCATCCGCAACAGACCAGCAGATAATGCAGGACACAGGTTATTATCGTGTACTTAACTTAAATGCCGATGCTTTTCAGGATGCGCTTACTTCATACTTTCATAATTCTATTGGTGGTTATCACCCGGCAAAGCTGGCCATTTACCAGGATTTAATTACATATCAGTTAAGCAATAAATTAAACATTAATGTGCTTAACATGCTTAATGCAAAATATGTGATTACAAAGGGTGCGCAAGGTGCAGAAGAAGTACAGCAAAACCCCACAGCATTAGGCGCATGCTGGTTTGTAAAGCATATTGAATATGTAAACGATGATGCGGCTGCAATGAAAGCGCTTGATAAAAATAATCCTGCTGATACGGCTATTGTTGAACAGGATGAAAAAAGCAAAATCAATACAACAACTTTATTTGACAGCACCGCAAAAATTCAGCTTGTAAAAAATGATAATGATGTAATTACTTACACAAGCAAAAGCAACAGTAATGAGTTTGCCGTGTTCAGTGAAATATATTATGACCGCGGATGGAAGGCATACATTGATAATAAAGAAGCTCCGATTGTAAGAACAGATTATGTATTGAGAGGTTTGACAGTTCCGGCAGGCAATCATTCTATACGCTTTGAATTTAAACCTTCCTCATTTTATAAAAGCAAAACCATTGAAACTATTGCATCTGCAATAGTTTGGTTGCTTATTATATTTACAATATTTGTTTCGATAAGAAAAAATAAACAAATTCAGCATAACATATAAAATAAAAGTCCCGGCAATTGCCAGGACTTAATGTTATCAGCTTAAAAGAAAATTTATTTTTTTCCTTTTTTAGCAGCTTTTTTAGGAGCTGCTTTTTTAGCTACTGCCTTTTTAGGAGCGGCTTTCTTTGCAGCTTTTTTTGCTGTTGCCATAGTTTGAAAATTTAATGGTTAGTAAAAAATATTTTACTAAATTATAACCTTTAATTCAAACATCAAAAAATATCGAATATAAAATGTGGATAACCTTGATGATGTTACATCAAACTGAACAACAATAAATTTTTATGCTGAAGCTTCTGCAGTAATAACAGAAACATGTGTTCTGTTTAATCTTGTTTTTGAGAATTTTACAAGACCATCAGTAAGTGCAAACAATGTGAAGTCTTTACCAACACCAACATTTTTTCCGGGATGATATATAGTACCTCTTTGACGAACAATGATGTTGCCTGCAATTGCAGGTTGGCCGCCAAATATTTTTACACCTAAACGTTTGCTTTGTGAATCACGACCGTTCTTTACGCTGCCTTCACCTTTTTTATGTGCCATGATTTATATTTTTAGATTGATAATTTTAATTGATTATACAATTTAAAATTATGCGATGCTTTCAATTTTAATTTTTGTGTATTGTGTTCTGTGACCATGCTTTTTGCGGAATCCTTTTCTTCTTTTCATTTTAAAAGCAATCACTTTTTCGCCTTTAACCAACCCGCTTATAATTTCAGCCTTAACGTTTGCTTTAGCGTCATCACCAAAAGAAAATTTGCCATCATTAGCTACAAGCAAAGCTTCATTAAATTCAACTTTATCACCGGTTTTACCGCTGATGTGCGGAACATACAGGCTTTCACCTTCTTTAACTTTAAATTGCTGACCGGAAATTTTTACTATCGCGAACATAACACACAAATTTTTGGGAGGGCAAAGGTAAGGTTTCAGGCTTTATTTTTGAAAAGAAATTTATAAAACTTTAATCATTCATGTAATATATCGTTTATAGAAGATGCCTGATGTTACTTTTGATTTTTATTTCTGATGATATGCATTTTAAATCACTATTAGCTAAACCATTTGCAAATTATATATTCAGCAAAACAAAAAAATGGGTGCTGACGGCGGTTGAAGACCAGGAAAATCTTTTAAAATCACTAATTAAAGCCGCAAAAAGTACAGTGTTTGGTAAAGATCATCATTTTGAATCTATTCAATCATACGATGATTTTAAAAAACAAGTTCCGGTTCGTGATTATGAAGACATTAAACTTTATATAGAAAAAATAAAAGAAGGCAGGCATAATGTTTTATGGAAAGGTAAACCCATCTATTTTGCAAAAACAAGCGGCACAACAAGCGGTGTAAAATATATTCCGATAACAAAGGATTCCATCTCAAACCATATTGATACAGCGCGTGATGCCTTATTATGTTACATGGCACAAAGCGGTAATACATCTTTTACAAATGGCAAGATGATTTTCTTAAGCGGCTCGCCTGAATTAGACAGGATCGCCGACATACCAACCGGAAGATTAAGCGGCATTGTTAACCATCATGTACCAAGATATCTGCGCAGCAACCAACTTCCATCTTACGAAACAAATTGCATTGAAGACTGGGAAACAAAGCTTGATAAGATTGTTGAAGAAACAATTAATGTAGACATGACTTTAATAAGTGGCATACCACCATGGATACAGATGTATTTTGACAGGCTTACTGAAGTATCAAACAAAAAAATTGGTGAACTATTTAAAAATTTATCTGTGCTTGTTTATGGAGGCGTAAATTTTGAACCCTATCGTGAACGGCTGTTTGAAAGTATTGGAAGAAAAATTGATTCCATAGAGTTATTTCCGGCAAGCGAAGGTTTCTTCGCTTTTCAGGATGATCAGCAATCTGAAGGTCTTTTATTAAATACAGATTCAGGAATTTTCTATGAATTTATTCCCGCTGATGAAATTGGTGATTCAAATCCAACAAGGCTTTCATTAAAAGACGTTGAAAAAAATAAAAATTATGCATTAATAATAACTAACAATGCTGGCTTGTGGGGTTATAATATTGGCGATACTATAAAATTTGTAAGCATTAATCCATACAGAATTGTGGTTACCGGCAGAACAA
>CAXSDU010000185.1:0-4410 GCA_964236165.1 uncultured Parafilimonas sp.
TAACAGGCACATCATGTTTCTCCATCAGGTAAACAGTTAATCCATCCGGCAAATTAAATTTTTCATACTTTGGCAATTTATAGCCAGGCTTGGTTTGTGCTATACTTATGTTTGGCTTTATTAATGCAAATACAATAAGCGACGTTATAATTAGTATGTTTCTTTTCATTTTTTAATCCTCCACATTTGTTTTTAAAATGCCAACTGTTCTGTTAGATTTTTTCAAGTATTGATTGGCGACTCTTTTTACATCATCAATGGTTACCTTATCATATTCAGCAGGTGCATCAAACATCTTTTTATAATCGCCAAAGAATACTTCGTAATTACCTATATTATTAGATTTGCCATTTATAGTTTCTATTTGTGAGTAAAAATCCATCAGCTTCCGGTTCTTTACTTTTTGCAATTCTTCAGCGGTAATACCATCTTTTTTTATCTTGTCCAGTTCCTCGTAAATATTTTTTTCCAGTTCAGCTACATGTATGCTGTCCGAACTTTGAGCATAGATATTAAATGAAAAAGGATCAAAGCTCCGGGGCATGTAACTACCTATATCTGTTGCCAGTTGCTTTTGATCAACCAGGGCTGTATACAACCGGGAAGAATTACCTCTCGATAAAACTTCATTTAATACATCTACTGCATAATACTCTTTGTTTTTAGTTTCGGGCACATGGTATTCAATAAAAAGATAAGGGGTTGTAACATCTCTCTGCACCGTTACTCTGCGCTCACCTGATTGAGGAGGCTCAATAATATGTACAGGCGCCGCGGCAGGCTGTGCTGGTATAGGTTCCATATACTGCTTTGCCAATTTTTTTACCTGGTCTATCGTAACATTTCCTGTTATTACCGCCACGCAATTATTAGGAGCATAATAAGTTTTAAAGTATTTTTCCAGGTCTGCTTTAGTCCAGTTTTTAATATCACTTTCATAACCAATTACCGGCCAGTGATAAGGATGCTGGTTAAAAGCCACACCAACTACAGCCTGGCTTAAAGGTTCCCAGGGAGAATTTTCCAAATCAGTGCGCCACTCAGAATGCACTACTTCACGTTCGCTTTCAATCAAAGCAGAATCAAAAGCAAGATTAGCAATGCGGTCTGATTCAATATCAAATAACAATTCAAGTTTTGATGCAGGAAACCAGTCTGTATAAACAGTTACATTTTCTGTTGTGTATGCATTGTTGGCGGCGCCATTAAATTCTTCTGTTTTATCTAATTGTTTAGGTCCATATATTTTTGCGCCATTAAACATCATGTGTTCAAAAAAATGCGATAAGCCGGTAATGCCGGTATATTCATTTCTTGAACCTACTTTAAAATATAAAAACATGTTTGCGTTTGGAATAGAATTATCCGGAAGCACCAGGAATTTCATTCCGTTTGTAAGCGTGAAAGTTTTTATATCATCAGCCATAAGTTGCGCATGCAGCATGCTACTGAATAAAATAAATATCAAACACAAAAATTTGATTTTAAAATGCATATATTTTTTTGAATGAATAAATATAAAGAGATTTCAATATCGTACACTGATATAATATTTTTATAGATTTTTTTGAAGTGTGTAACGCATAGAATGCAGCTAAATTAAAAAATGGCATAATTTTAAATATCTTCAATAAAACTTTTATTATGCGTGATTGGTTAAGAACTTTAATTGCAGGTTATGGCGCTTACAAATGGGGCGGTGGATGTTTAGGAACGATTGTAGTTTTTGTACTTATTTATTGGGCACTGGGGCACTGCTAAAAACTTTTTTTCTGCGAAATTTTCTTTTCGTTGTATTCAAAACTAAATGCACCTGAAGGGCAATTATTAATCTGTTTAATTAATTCTTTTGTTGTTGCATTTTCAGGTTCTATCCATGGTTTTTCTTTAGGGCGATATACAGCGGGTAACGTTTTTACGCAGATGTCTGAATGAATGCATTTTTCAGGTTGCGAGAAAATTGTTATTTCTCCGTTTGAATACTCTTTATGAACTCCATTTTAATGGTAAGGAGTTCTCTTATAAATTTTCTATTTAATTGATGGTAAATTATTTTTCCACCCGCTTAAACGATAAATATAAAAATCAACTGCAGGCTTATTGCCCCGCTTGATTGAAATATCTTTTACAAAATCTGTTTGCGCATAAAATTTTTTATACATAGAATCTGCATTATAATATTCGTCTGATGGAACAATACAATATGCTTTGCGCATATCAACTTTATCTCTTCGAAGCGTATTCATCCACATATATTCATGCAAATTTATTATATCGCTGAGTCCAATCATTTGAATGTTTAAAGGTCTGCAGAAATAATATTCCTGGTGTGCAGCCCACCATTTATAATTAATAACCGGTGTGTTTTCAGGTATAATCTTTTTCTGTACGTCACTCGTATAAATACTGTCGAATTGTTTGCCGGCTGCTTTCCATCCATAATTATCAATTGTAAGATCATCAACACCTCTGTATGGCGCTTTGTTATCACCAATATCTCCGGGATAGTATAAAATGAACAAAGAACATCCAACTAAAAATAATACATGCAATACTAACGAAGCCGAAATCATTTTAGGTAAAGATACTTTCCTGTTCATTTCGTTTAAACGGATTGCTGCAAGTGGAATAAGTGTTACGTAAGCAGGTCCGCTCCAGTGTGGCAAAGTATCATCTCTGTATAAAGAAATATATAATAAAAGCAAGGCAAGTGTTAAGCCAATAAGATTATAAATTTTTAATGCCGGTATTTTTTTAAGCTGATATTTTCGCCAGCTAAAAAGCGCCATAACAATCAATATAAAATTGAATGGATTATTAATAACAATTTGCTGAATTGCCTGCGAAAAAAAAGTGCTCCAGTTAACATTAAATCCGCCAACCTTAATTCGTGCACTATCGAAACTATATGTAATAAAATTGTATTTGATATTCCAGAATAATATGGGAAGGGAAATTGCAACACTTATTAAAACTGTCATATATAAATATGGTTTTGCAAACCAAATTCTTTTATACAGCAAAACATATAAGCCAATGCCAACCCAAATAAAAACACCATGTACTTTACTCATTACACAAAGCCCAACGCTTATGCCAACCAAAATCCAGTTTAAAATTTTTGTATCGTCAGCGCAAAGCTTTGCAATCATCCACATACTTAAAGTCCAGAAAACCATTTGGGGAGAATCGGGCATAATAAAAATGCCTGCGGTTATGCCTGCATAAAAACTTGCATTATATAGACATGCCGCAAACCATCCTGCTTTTTCAGAGCATAACAATGCAACGCTTTTATACATATACCAGGTTGATAATGCACAACCAACTACGCTTCCTAACCTTATAAATCCGGGAAAATTTTGTAATGAAAGATTAAGCGTAAAAATGCGTATCCAGTATGCAACTATCGGCGGATGATCAAAATAATTCAGCTTTAAATGCTGACTATAAAACCAGTAATAAGATTCATCATTTCCCAACTCGATTGTAAATGCAATAATTAATCTTATTATTGAAATGAAAAGTATAAGCAGTAAAACATTTTTTTTATAATTGTATGCAGTAAGGATTTCTTTGTCGGTTTTTTTTTTCATTAAAGATTTGTGAGTGGCAAAATAATTGCATTTATCAATCACTTTCATTAGTTGCTTTTATCTTCATCAAATGAATTATATAAAACAAGTTGAAATAAGATGGAGCGATCTTGATCCGAATTTTCATTTAAGGCATTCCGTATATTACGATTTTGGCGCTTATTGCCGCGTGTGTTTTTTAACTGATAATGGTATTACACCAGAAATAATGATGCAACATTTCATCGGACCAATTTTGTTTAGAGAAGAATGTATTTTTAAAAAAGAAATAAAATTTGGCGATAAAGTAAGCATTAATCTTAAGATGAAAAGTATTACAGCTAATGGTAAAAAATGGTCAATGACGCACGAGATTTTAAAAGAGGATAACATACTTTGCGCAATTATTACAATTGAAGGCGCATGGATGAATACACAATTGCGTAAAATAATTGCACCACCAGAAATATTTATGATCGCTTTGGAGAAAATGCCCAAAACAGAAGATTTTCAAATTTTATAAATCCTATCTTAGTTACACATCATGCAGAAAAAAAATTCAGACTTTGATATAGTGAATGAAGTATTGGAAGAATGCATATTAGCTTATCCTGTTTCATCTTTCATAATTAGTTTATACCAGCAATATCAACAACGCGGAAGCCTTAGCAAAAAACAATTACAAGGCTTGCAAAGCAAGGCAGGCAGTATTGAAAAGTTACAAGGCGCAAAGCTGGCAACTTTAGAAGCCGTTATTAAAAAAATGCCAACAAGATTTAAATCTGAATTACCGGAAACAAAACCAATGTTTGAAAAAGATAAAAATGCCGGTGAA
>CAXSDU010000186.1:0-3545 GCA_964236165.1 uncultured Parafilimonas sp.
TTGCTGTAATGTTACAGGATCATCATTGCCAAACCATCGCCATGTTTGTTTAAGTTGCATAGATTTATTGAAGTTTTCAGTTTGTATTAATTTCGATTAAAATTAAATCAATGACTGTTATTTTAAAAAAAGGTGCCAGTAAAAAAGATATTCAATCTGTAAACAAAAAACTTGAGGAAATATCCTCAGGTAAAAAATTAAATGCAAAGAAATACTCAGGTGTTCTTAAAAAATTAAGGAATGAATGGGAATAAACTTCTTCTTGATACCAATATAATTCTTTATTTACTCGCAGGAGATGCAACTATTACCGGGTTTTTAGATGGTAAAGAAGCATACTTATCTATAATAACAGAATTTGAATTGATTGGTTATCCTGAAATAACAGAAGTGAATTAAATGAAATCAAAAAATTCTTAAATGATTGTACAATCATAAGCATAACTCATGAAATAAAAAATATTTATACAAGCTTACGAAGAAAGTATAAAATGAAGTTAGGAGACGCTATCTCGCATGACTTGCCTCTGATAACTGCAGATAAAAAGTTTAATCATATACAAGAGCTGAATATTACTTTATACAACCCATAGTCATACTCCTGAATTTATATGGAAGCCGCCATCAACGCATATCACTTCACCTGTTACAAATTTTGAAGCATCGCTTAAAAGCCATATTAAAGCACCGCATAATTCTTCAGGTTTGCCAAATCTTTTGAAAGGTGTATTTTTTATAACTGCCTCTCCCCTTTCAGTATAACTTCCATCATCATTAGTAAGCAGTTTTCTATTTTGATTTGTTATAAAAAAACCTGGTGCAATTGCATTTACGCGAATGCTTTCTCCGTAACGGTTAGCTGTTTCAACACTCATCCATTTTGTGTAACTATCAATTGCTGCTTTAGCCATGGAATAACCTAACACTCTTGTGATGGTTGTTTGTGCCGTCATTGAAGAAATGTTTACAATACTTGCATTACCTGATTGCTGCAATGCTTCTCCAAAAACTGAAACAGGCAACATCGTTCCAAATAAATTCAGATCAAAAGCTTTATGCATCCCATCCATGTTGATGTTAAAAATATCCTCGCCTGGTTTTATCACACTCTCAGGCACAACACCGCCGGCAGCATTTACCAAACCATCAATATGATTAAACTTTTCTAACACAACTTCTTTAACATGCAGCAGATCGTCTTTATTTAAAACATCAGCTTTAATAAAAATGGCTTCTTTGTTTTTTTGCTGCAGTTGATTTGCACGTTCATTGCCAACGGTTTCATTTCTTCCTACCAATATTACTTTTGCTTCCATACCTGCAATTGCATGTACAAATGTTTCGCCTAACACACCTGTTGCGCCTGTGATAATTATTACTTTATTTGCAAGACTGAAAAGTTGCTTCATAATTTTGTTACTGATTAAGAATTAAAATTGCAAAAGTTTTTACAATGGTATTATGTTTCGGTGAATTATTATTAAGATTTGCTCCGGATGATGCGGCAGAATGGCTTACAAAAAATGCTCTTGATATTTATTTGGGTGGTTCAGAAATGAACGTTGCTTTTGCGTTAGCCAAATGGCGTGTGCCGGTAAGTTATTGTACAGCTGTACCAGAAAATTTTTTATCAGCTCAACTTATAAAAAAGATTGATGAGCAAAACATTAATACTTCCGGAATTATAAATAATGGTAATAAGCTTGGTACCTATTATTTATTAAAAGGAAAAGATATGCAGCATACAGAAGTGATTTATGACCGCTATAACTCTTCTTTTTCCACATTGCAGCCAGGTATGATAAACTGGGATAAAACATTGAACGGGATACGCTGGTTTCATTTCAGCGCTATTGTGCCTGCATTAAGCGAAAGCGCTGCATTGGTTTGTGAAGAGGCTTTACAAGCCTGTATGAAAAAAAATATTTTTATTTCAGTAGATCTTAATCATCGCTCAAAATTGTGGCAATACGGCAAACAGACAAATGAAGTAATGCCGCATCTTGTGCAATATTGTGATTTGATTATGGGCAACATCTGGTCGGCAGGAACAATGCTTAATATCAATGTTGCAGAAGATGTTCATACAATAAACACAAAAGAAAATTACCTGCATCAATCAAAAAAAACATCTGAAGAAATAATTAAACGTTTTAGAAAATGTAAAGTGGTTGCCAATACTTTTCGCTTTGATAAAACATTTATTGAATATTATGCAACTGTTTTTACCAATAATAATTTTTATAGCTCGTCAACTTATAAAACCAATAATGTGATTGATAAAGTAGGCAGTGGCGATTGTTTTATGGCTGGTTTAATTTATGGCATTTATAATCATTTGCCGTATCAGCAGGTTGTTAATTTTGCTACTGGTGCTGCCTTCCAGAAACTATTTATTAAAGGTGATTATACAGATAAAACAGTGGAAGAAATAAAATCATTTATACAACACTATGTCTAAAAAAGATTCTATACAACAACTTATCTGCAGAGAAAAAATACTGCCTTTATACTATAATGACAGTATTGGAATAAGCGTTGATGTTTTGAAAACCTTATATGAATCTGGTATAAAAATTATTGAATATACCAATCGGGGTGAACATGCACTGAATAACTTTATAGCACTTAGAAAGTTGGTTAACGATGAGATGCCTGACCTGCAATTAGGTGCAGGAACCATCAAAAATGCAGTTGAGGCTCAACTATTTGTTTCAGCCGGCGCAGATTTTATTGTATGCCCGGTTCTAAATGTTGAAGTTGCTTCCATTGTTCATAAAGCAGAACTATTATGGATTCCCGGTTGTATGACAACAACAGAAATTTTTACTGCACAATCAAACGGTGCAACAATTATAAAAATCTTTCCGGGCGACATACTAGGACCTGCTTACATAACTGCGATCAGAGATTTATTTCCTGATTTATTATTTATGCCGACAGGTGGTGTTGATGTAAATAAAGAGAATCTAAGCGCATGGTTTAATGCAGGTGTTTGCGCTGTTGGAATGGGCAGTAAACTGATAAGTAAATCAATTGCAGAAAATAAAGATTATAGAAAATTAAGTGCACTTACAAAAGAAGCATTACAAATTATACAATTATTTAAATGAGCTTTCGATATTCCTAATTCAACAGTTTGTATTTATTATATAACAATATTTGCCTTAGCTGATGAAAGATTATTTTTTACCAGGTATTGCCGGTTGATTTTTTTAAATATCCATAAAGAAATAATTACCCAAACTATACCAAGGCATAAAGAAGCAATTACGTCAGTTGGATAATGCATTCTTAAAATTATTCTGCTTGCGCCAATAGTGATTGCAAACAGTGAGAGAAAAATAGTGGCAATCCATTTAAATAACTTAAGCAAAGAACTTTTGTGTATTATAAAGATTAATAAGCTGCATAAAATAAAAGAGGAAAGTGCATGACCACTTGGAAAACTGAATGTATGTAATCCTTTAAGAATTGGAAGGTCAGGGCGGTGGCGGTGGAAAAAAATTTTCAACCCGAATATCATAGCTGTGCTGCTGATACCT
>CAXSDU010000186.1:3555-4341 GCA_964236165.1 uncultured Parafilimonas sp.
TTTTCTTATAAAAAAATAAGTAATTAAAGTAAGATATGCAGGTACCATAAACTGAACAGAACCAAAAAAGCTAAACACCTGCATCATTTTAATGAGAGCCGGTGTTGTAAATGAATCAAAGAATAAAAAAATACTATTGTCAATGTTGCGTTGTTTGCCTTGCAAAACACCACCGGCAAGAAATGCAAACATGAACAAGGCAATAATAAATACTGCGCTTGTAAGCATAACTTTAAGAGAAAGTACTTCTATAATCTTTTCATTTTTATTCATAATTTTTGCTGCCGGTAAAAGTATTAAAATATAAATTTGGTGTATCTATTGCATTTAATAATTGTATAAATCAAATTTTTTACCATGACTTTTGTTCTTTTAGTTTATGATCTAAAAATATCAACCGGCTTACAAACCAACGTACATGATTATGGCGGTTCTGCAATCGTTACACATCATTACAATACAGAGCTGCATAATAAAATAAAATCTGCAATGCATGCAAAGGGATATGAAAGTACTGCTCATACAACAAAATCGCACTTTCCACATAATTGTCTTGTAAAAGATAATACCAGCCAGCAACAGGCGATTACTGACATTATTGAAGTTACAAAAAAACACGATGCTGCTTTAGATAGTTATATCGCGGTTAGTGTAACAGGCTCGTACCAGGCTGATGCAAGTTTATTATAATTTCATACACATTTGTTATCACATGCATTGCCGTACCGGTATTGATACGCACATTTGTTTCAATAAATTGTAATGCGTAAAATAATTTATGTAGTT
>CAXSDU010000187.1:0-4175 GCA_964236165.1 uncultured Parafilimonas sp.
TTAAAACTGATTTTGATGAAAGTATTGGTAAAATAAATATCGTTCCGCAGGATATAAGCAGGGTTATGCTGAATATATTAACGAATGCTTTTTATGCAGTGAATGAGAAAAGTAAAAACCTGTTAGGTCTGGCAGACCTAACAAGTTTAGAAAATTATAAACCACTTGTTTCAGTTCAAACAAAAAAAATAAATGATAAGGTTGAAATAATAGTTGAAGACAACGGCAACGGCATTCCGCAAAACATCATTGATAAAATCTTTCAACCCTTCTTTACCACAAAACCAACAGGACAAGGAACGGGCTTGGGTTTGAGTTTAGCGTATGATATCATCACCAAAGAACATAACGGAACAATAAAAGTGGAGAGCAAAGAAGGTGAAGGAAGTGAGTTTGTAATTCAACTACCTTTAAAAGAGTTGTTAGGTATCTAAATTTATCTTTTGAAAAAACTAATTACAATACTATTTTTTATTGTTTCTGTTTGCAGGCTTGCTGCGCAAAATAATGATTCAGCAACTATTAATCAACACGTAATTGATAGCCTTAAACATGAATTTAAAAATACACAAAATGATACTTTGCGATTGGTGTTCGCAAATCAATTACGGTACAATTACTTTTTTTTAAACGGTAATTCGGATAGCGCCCTCGTATATTCAAAACTGGTATTACAGATTGCGCAAAATTAAGTTATAAAATAGATGAAGCTTATTCATTGGATTTAATCGGTGATATTTTAAACTATCAATACAGTCAAACTACACTTGGAATACTTTTTAAAGGTGTGAAAATTGCAGAAGATGCGCAGTCTGAAAATAAAATATTACCGCGTGAATATTTGAAAAAGATGACTTACTGGAATTCCAATTTCAACTCTTTATTGATTAAAAACAACTGGTCACCAAATTATTTCAGGTTATTAATTCTTGAGAGTTTATACCAGGATTTAGGTCATGCTTATGGAAAGGTAATTCCCAACCAGCAAAGACTTTTATTTTATTTATCAAAAGCAATTGATTTAGGTAAATCAGAAAAAGATACTGCCGGGCTGGCTTGGTCCTATAGTATTATCGCCGAGTATTTCAGTTCAACTGATCAGCCAGATTCGTGTCTTTTGTATGCAGAAAAAGCAAATGCCCTACGAATTGTTCTTAATAATAAACAACCATCGGGTTTGAATTCATTATCCGGATCACTCGCCTTGCTTGGTAATGCCTATTTTAAAAAAGGCAATTACCCGCTTGCTCTTAAGTTATCACGTCAATCAACTCAAATAGCTGCAAAACATGAGGTTTCCGGCTCTCTCCCATGGGAAAATTGGTTAGCCTATTTTACGCTTTCTGAATACTTTCTTAACGCAGGAGCGATTGATTCAAGTTTGTATTATGGAATAGAGGCGAATAAAATAACAATGAAAATGAATTTGCCTGAAGAAATGAGACAAACAAGCGCAATGCTTGCCAAGCTGTATAAAAAAATCAACGAAAACGATAGCGCTTTAAAATATTTTGAATTGTCGTCGGCACTTAGTGATACGCTTAATAGCACAGCCAAAAAAAGACAACTGCAACGCCAGGATTTTGAAGAACAATTGCATCAGCAGGAGTTAGAAGATGAAAGGGCTAAATTAAAGTTTTACATTTTGATTGGAGGGTTGGTTATACTTCTGATTATTACGTTTTTTTTATTAAAAAATAATCAACATAGAAAAAAGAGTAATGCAGCATTACAGCAAAAAAATCAAGAAATAGAAAATACATTAAGCGAACTTAAATCTACGCAAGCACAACTTATACAAAGCGAAAAAATGGCAAGCCTTGGAGAACTCACTGCGGGCATTGCACATGAAATACAAAACCCGTTAAACTTCGTGAATAATTTTAGTGAAGTAAACAGAGAGTTGATAAGTGAATTGGTTGATGAAGTTGATGCGGGAAATACAGAAGAAGTAAAGTTAATTGCTAATGATATTAAAGCCAATGAAGAAAAAATAAATCATCACGGCAAGCGAGCCGATGCAATTGTAAAAGGCATGTTGCAACATTCAAGGCAAACAAAAGGCGTAAAAGAACCAACTGATATTAATGCTTTGTGTGATGAATATTTAAGGTTAAGTTATCATGGTTTGCGTGCAAAAGACAAAAACTTTAATGCTGATTTTAAAACTGATTTTGATGAAAGTATTGGTAAAATAAATATCGTTCCGCAGGATATAAGCAGGGTTATGCTGAATATATTAACGAATGCTTTTTATGCAGTGAATGAGAAAAGTAAAAACCTGTTAGGTCTGGCAGACCTAACAAGTTTAGAAAATTATAAACCACTTGTTTCAGTTCAAACAAAAAAAATAAATGATAAGGTTGAAATAATAGTTGAAGACAACGGCAACGGCATTCCGCAAAACATCATTGATAAAATCTTTCAACCCTTCTTTACCACAAAACCAACAGGACAAGGAACTGGTTTAGGATTAAGTTTAGCGTATGACATCATTACCAAAGAACATAACGGAACTATAAAAGTGGAAAGTAAAGAAAGACTAGGAACGGAGTTTATAATTCAATTACCAATAACTGCATAATGAAAACACTTCTTTGTAAAGCTTGCCTGTTTATAATTTTTATTATTTGTTCCTATAAAACCATTGCGCAAGACAATGTTGATTCGCTAAAGAAAGTATTGTTAATGGAGAAAGAAGACACCAATAAAATAAACACGCTTGATTATTTATACCATTATTATTATTGGACTATTAGTGATTATGAAAATGCAATGCAAAGTGCAAAAGCAGTTCTGGCACTATCAACAAAAATCAATTATAAACCAGGAATTGCAGATGGTTATTTTAAACTCGGATCAACCTATGGCGCTAAAAAAGACAAGTTTAACGAATCTGAATATTTCAATAAATCTTTGGCTCTATATGTGGAAGCAGGAAACAAACAAAATATTATTGGTTGCTATGATGATATGGCAAATACATATATGCTGGAAAGTAATTTTGGTAAGGCAATAGAATACAGATATGATGCTCAAAAAGTAAGGGAGCAAACCAGAGATAAAAAGATAATTGCTGATGGCTTTTTAAATATTGCCATTGCTCTTGGTTATTCGCCTGATAATTCCGAAGAAGTAATAAAAAATTCGCTTTCTGCTTTGAAATTGTATAAAGAACTAAATAATAAAAGGTATATCGGCAGATGCTTTTATATGATTGGAGGCGCTTACTCTTACCAGAAAAAATATACAGAAGCGCTTGATAAATTTACTGAAGCATTGCAAATTTTGAAAGACCTTGAAACACCTGAAGAGATTTTATTAATTTACCAATGGATTGAATCTGTTTATGAAAATCAGGGAGATTCTGCCTATGATAAAAAAAATAAAACGGAAGCTAGTTATAAATACCAGAAGGCAGAAGAGAATGAACTTAATGCTTTAAGTATTTCAAGGAATGAGTACCCGTTAAATATGTCGGCTGCTTTAAGCGGTCTCGGACAAATAGATATTAAGCTTGGAAAATTAACCCAGGCAAAAAAATACCTGGACAGCAGCCTGATAATTTATAAGCGATATGCAGTATATCTTATTATCAGCCACAACTATTATAATCTATCAAAAATTGATAGTATTCAGGGTAATTATAAAGAGGCTTATAAAAATTACAGGCTATTTCATATGTATAGCGATAGTGTAAAAACTGAAGAAAATACCAAAGCAACAGTTCAGGCTCAAATGAAATATAATTATGATAAGAAACAAGCTGTTGCCAAAGCAGCGCAGGATAAAAAAGATGCAGACGCAAAGCGTATAAAGAACCAACAACTTTTTACAATTCTTGCGCTTGGCATTATTGTATTATCTGTTATGATTATTGCATTGATACAGTTTAGAAATAACAAGCATAAACAAAAAGCAAATGTTTTACTGGAAAAACAAAAACAAAAAGTAGAAACCACTCTCACAGAATTAAAATCAACACAAGCTCAACTTATACAAAGCGAAAAAATGGCAAGCCTTGGAGAACTTACTGCCGGCATCGCACATGAGATACAAAACCCTTTAAACTTTGTAAATAATTTCAGCGAAGTGAATAAAGAAATGATTGATGAAGCAACCGAAGAAATAGATAAAGGAAACTATGATGAAGTAAAAATTATTTTGAAAGATTT
>CAXSDU010000188.1:0-4172 GCA_964236165.1 uncultured Parafilimonas sp.
TTAAACATTTTGGAATGGACCTTGAATTTTTATTACGACAAAAACCTGTTTGGAAAGAAATTTTGCAGGGCATTCTTTTTAAAGAAGGTGATATTGTAGAGCATGGAGAAGACGCGGAAGAAAATGCGGCTTAATCTAAAATCTCTCAACTACTTTTTTATCTTCTTTAAAAGCAACTCTTGGTTTTAAGCCCAGCAGCCGGAACATGGCATCATCTTCTTCAAATGAAGGGTTAGGCGTAGTTAATAATTTATCACCGGCAAATATTGAATTGGCGCCTGCCATAAAACATAATGCTTGTTCCGATATACTCATGGCAGTTCTGCCTGCACTTAAACGTACCATACTTTTTGGCATCAAAATGCGCGCAGTAGCAATCATACGAATCATGTCCCATACATCTACCTTATCATTGGTTTCCAATGGTGTTCCAGCTATTGCAACCAGCGCATTAATAGGTACACTTTCCGGATGTTCAGGCATGGTTGATAAAGTATGCAGCATCTTAATACGGTCTTCCTGTGTTTCACCTAAACCAATGATGCCACCACAGCATACACTTACACCGGCTTTACGCACATTATCTAAAGTTTGTAACCGATCATCGTAAGTTCTTGTGGTAATTATTTCTGTATAATATTCAGAAGAGGTATCAAGGTTATGGTTGTAGGCATATAAACCTGCATCAGCCAGTTTCTGTGCCTGTGTTTCAGTAAGCATACCCAGCGTACAACAAACTTCCATGCCCATTTCATTTACGCCTTTTACCATATTTATTACCCGGTCAAAATCTTTATTATCACGTACCTCGCGCCATGCGGCACCCATACAAAACCGTGTGCTGCCAGCCTCTTTCGCTTTTTGTGCATATTCTAAAACTTCCTCTTTTTTCATTAAAGCTTGCACCTTAACACCGGTATTGTACCGAGCAGCCTGTGGACAATAAGCGCAGTCTTCTGTGCAGCCACCGGTTTTAATACTCAGCAAAGTGCAAACCTGTACTTCGGCCGTATCATTAAAAGTTTTATGCACGCTTGCGGCACGGAAAACCAGTTCCAGTAAAGGCATATTGTACAGATCGCAAATTTCTTCTTTTGACCAATTATTGCGGATGGCAGTTTGCATAGATGGTGTTATTGAAACAAAAGTAAGTGAGTTAAAGAAACTAAGCGCAGGGACAGATATAGCGATTGCAATTGTGTCAAATCTTTTAAAGCCGATAATCCATCAGCGGTAATATTTGTACCAACAAGATTTAATGATTGTAATTGTTGTAATGATGAAAGTTGTTTTAATCCTTTATCAGTAATCAATGTATTATTCAATTGTAAAAAAGTAATATTACTGCATTGCGAAATAAATGACAGAGCGCTATCAGTAATTTTTGTATCACCACATTTCAACCAGACCAATTGCTTTTTCAGTGGCAGCAACAATTCAAAATCTTTATCCGAAATATCTACAGCCGTTACAAAATTTGCACTTATATAATTACTGTTTTGTGCAACCGGCAAAACAATTATTCCTTTATCTTTTAATTTTTGAATAGCGCTGCTGTCTGCTTTTTCAACAGCTATGGACGGAATATTTGCCGGTGCTTTATGTTGTATATGATCTGCCTGTAACAATAACAAATAAGATTTTATTGGTTCAGGCTGCGGCATTTCTTTTACTTTTCTTGTTGTATCATTTCCATTTTCAATCCACCAATGTAATAAAGCAATTTGTTCGTTTGTTAGCTGCGGTTTTTCTCTTGGCGGCATGTGCTTATCATCTTCATCAGGCAGCAATATTCTTTTTAGCAAATCACTATTGTCCGCATTACCAGGCATAATTATTTTTCCATCTTTTCCACCTTTCAATATCAAATCAAACTTATCTAAACGTAAACCGCCTTTTTGTTTTTTTGAACTATGACATGAATAACATTTCGTTTGAAATATTGGTTGAATAATATTTGCGTACACATTTGCTTCCTGCACATTGGCTATAGATTTTATTTTTACAGTATCAGTATCATCAGAGTCAAAAGAAAGATAACCGCTGCCGTGCGTTAACGAACCACCTAAATGCCCGGTTACAAAAATCAATATCAATAATGCAAATGCAAGTATTTTATAAGTGATGTCGAACTCCTGCCGCGCAACTTTCATATACAACAACATAGAAGCGATGGCAACACAAATACCCATCCACATGTGCCAAATTACAAGTGGCTTTTCATAATTATCTGTTGTTGATAAAATATATCCGGTTACACATGAAAGCAGCGCAGAAAAAACGCCAATCAATAAAACAATTTTAATAACCTGTTGCGAGATACTATATTTTTCATTTTTTCTCAGCCATAATAATAATAATGAAATAAGTAAAATACCTATTGGTAAATGAATAAGTGCTACATGAAAATGACCAATGAATTCAGACATAAGAAAAGCTATGAGCTTTGAGCCACGGGCAAGTTAATTCATCATAATTTATGCATAGCGCTTCCTCAACAAATCTTTCATATATACATTGATCGCCCATTGATCAGCTAAAGGTTGTTGGGTGTAAGGCAATGTAGGCATGTATGTTGGCGGACCAAATTCTGTAAGTATTGTTTGCACTTCGCCTTTTTCTTTTTTTAACGCAATCACTTTATCCCACCACGCAAAATGCGCATCCGCTGCATTTTTCCATTCAGGTGCGCGTGGATCATTTACCTGCGGACCTTCCTGATGACCAATACGCGCATGTATATGATCTACTCTTTGCAAAGTAAGATCAACTGTTTCCTGCTGATCTTCCAGCAAAGTTTCACTTACGTTGCACCAATGCGAAACATCAAAAGTTATACGCAGTTCAGGAATGGTTTCTATATAATGCCGCGCAATAGATGATGAATATAATAATCTTGAACGATGTGTTTCATGACAAATTTTTATACCTGTTGCATTTGCAAGCTGTATTGTATGAGCTATAAAATTTTTGCCTTGTTCATACGAGAAATAATCTCTTCCGGAATGGCAGTTTATATACAATGGCTTTTGTAGAGTATTATTTGCCGCAGCATCAACCATGTTGGTAAAGGTTTTAAAATGATCATTGTAATTACTTTCATGACCAGCCGTTAAAAAACCAACTTCAAGATTATATTTTTTTAGCGCAGCAAACAATTCGTCCTGATCTTTTTTTTCAGTAGGCCACCATATTTCAATGCCATCATAATTATCTTTTTTTACTTTGGCGCAGTATTCATCAATCGTTCCATCAAAGCCCCAATTGGTGGCAAGAATTTTTAACTGAAATCCCGGTTTCATATTTATTGATTGTGGTTTTGCAAAACTTTCCAACGATGCAAGCATTAATGCAGTTGTTGCGGAAGCAGTTGTTTGTAAAAAGTGTCTACGTTTCAATCGTTATTATTTTAGGCGAAAGTTATGGAATGAATAAGTTGCACGCAAGAATTTATATTTATTCTTATGTGTAACCATTCAGCAATTTTATTAAAAGCAATTGGTTAATTTATATAGCTGTTCGCATTTGTATTTTTAATAAAAATGTATGCATCGAACAATTGAGATAACTTTATTTTATCAGTGTACTCAATACCTTCCGGAGGACCATAACCAATTAATCTCAACGGTAATTCCGTTTCATTCGTATCAACATTATTGAATTGAATTAACAGTGCGTCTTTGTTTTTATCAGCAAAATATTTGTCCCATGAATCTTTGCTAACAGCAGGCAAAGCATAAACCTGCATTGGGTTTGTTCTTGTGTCAAATCTTTCTTCTGTACCACTGTATGTGCCATTGGCTGTGCCTGTGCCCAAAGCAAAATAAGATGGAATTATTTTCTTTATATAGCCGCCGGTTCCGCCAACTGAATTATCAGCAAACGGTGATTGCAAAGCAAGATGTACTGCATGTGCCCAAACAATAACTTTTTCATTCTTTGCATAAGATGCAGCCATTTGCGCCATGCTGCTATCCCTGTTTTCTTCGCCGCTAATCCACATTTTACAACTCATAATTTCTCTGTTGAAATTTTCTGAAACAGGAATGTTATCGGCTTTTACAATGCTGTCTATTTTTTTTGTTGCTTTATAACCTGCACGCATTTTATATACCAGCGTATCGAAACTGAATTTAAAATTTGTATCGTTTTGATTACTCCATATTGAATCG
>CAXSDU010000189.1:0-4142 GCA_964236165.1 uncultured Parafilimonas sp.
TATGCGTATAACCCCAATGTCTTTTTATAGTACCAAACGGATGCTCGCAGATCGCTTGTCTTCGTTTATAGTAATGCGGATTTCGTTTAATATTGTTGTCATTAATGTCTACCGCATCCTGGTATTCACTTCGTTGAATGATACGCTTTGGCAATTTGGTACAGCTACTTTTTAAAGGGCATGTTTTACAGGCATCCGTACGATAGGTTTTAAACCGATAGCTCGTCTCATTTGCCTCGCCTTTTTTATTATGCCACGTTCCCAGGGATGTTAAGACCGCCCCGGCCGGGCAGATATAACTGTCGCTTAATTGATCGTAAATAAAACTTTCAGCCAGAAACTCATTGGAAATATGTTTTACCGAAGGTTGCTCTTTATAGGCAACGTGCGTGATCATATTGTCCTGCTGGCAATGCTGTAATTCGGCTCCGGTATGATAACCCTTATCTGCAAGTGCCATTAATTGATCATCCTTTGTCAACTGTAAATTATCTTTTGCCTGGCTGGCTGCCCGGTGCAAAGCCTTGCCATCATTGACGTTGGTGGCTTCTGTATGTACGACCAGATTATGTTTATCATCAACAACATTTTGTGTATTGTAAGCAACCTCCACTATATTTTTTACAATGATGATACTACGGCTATCCGGATCATTGGTACTGATCTGTTTGTCTGTTGTATTGTCTAACTGTTGTTGGAGAGTATCATATTTAATGCTGCGCTCTTTTAATTTTGCAAGGCCCTGGCTTATCTTTTCTTTTTTAATATTCAGTTCATCACTGCCACTGCCAGCTTCCTGTTTATCAATTTCATCCAGTTCCTGCAGGTATTTTTCTGTCTTATCTTTTATGAATTGCTGATGCTTATCAATCTTTTTTTGATTGTAGTTATTCTTGCGGCTGTTTACTGCCTTAAACTTACTGCCATCTATTCCGATAGTTGTTTTTCCCAGCAGGCCTGCATCACCTAAAAACAGAACGTATAGTTTAAACATATTTTGCAGAGCCAGTGGATGAAGCTTTCTGAAATCTGCAATCGTATGATAGTTGGGCTGCAGGCCCTGTAATAACCACTGCAGTTCTATATTACGGCAGCATTCTTTTTCAAGCTTACGGCTGCTTCTGATTTTATTTAAATAACCATACAGATACAATTTTAAAAGCACTGCCGGCTGGTAAGGTGGCCTCCCTTCGGTTTTGTGAACGATGTTTGTAAAACCCAGTTTTGACAAATCGAGCTTATCAACAAAAGCATCAATGAGCCTTGATGGATTATCAGCACTCACCTGTTCTTCCAGTGTGCTGAAATAAGTTTGAAAGCGATCATTTCCCTGAATAAATTGCATATCATCATTATGCAAAAAACAGACGCTTTTTCTGTTAATAACATAGTGTGTATATTTATAGGGAAACGGTTAGTTTTTTCACAAAATGTCGTTGTACGTCACCCTGTTTGGACACTCCACTATAATTGAATCATCGTAAGACTTTGCCTCCCGATCCCACGCTATTTTTAGCACATTGCAAGGCACACAAACCCGACACACAAAAGCCAGCCTTGCAAAAAGCTAAATGCCAACGCTCAATACACACCCACACGGAATGGGCTGGTATATGTATTTCATGAAGTAATAATGATGCAAAAGAAAATTAAAATTCAAAACACAACATTTATTGAATTGCGAAATTATTAATTAAGTTAAGATAATATAAGAAGGCATGAAAAATCTATACATTATTAAAGAAAACTCCTTTTGCATGGCTTATGTAATTGTAAGTAATTGGGATACTCTATCCTTAATTCAACAGCACTTTCATCACTTCCTTCTGATAATAATTTCATATATGCAATTCATTCCCCGCAACATCAATGGCTGATGCATTGAAAGATTTTATTTTGCTTAATGAAATGATAAATGAACGGTGAATACGCAAAAATTGTTCAGGTGAAAGCTGCTGCTCAAATTCAGCTAATGTTTGATAAGTCAGCAACTCCGTATGTGTTGTTTTAATCTTTACATAATCTTTCATACCCTCTATAAAAAGAATGTCATTCAGTAATATCCTGATAATTTTTTTGCCTGATTTAATATTTATAAAATCCGCAAGATTGCCTGTGTGAATGATATTACTCTCGGTTTTATTTTCAGGAAAACTGCTGACGCCACTTTCATATTTATCAATTGCTTTTAAAAATCGTTCAAAAGAAATGGGCTTAAGCAGGTAGTCTAAAACATTTAATTCAAACGCTTCCAAAGCATAATCTCTGTATGCAGTTGTAAAAATTATTGCCGGCGGCTTGTTAAGTAACTTCAGCAGTTCAATGCCTGTAAGCTGCGGCATTTGAATATCAAGAAATATTAAATCAATGGTTTGTTGCTTTAGAATGTTGAAAACCTCTGTTCCATTTTTGCAGGCAGCTATTAATTGCAGATGGCTTACACGGGAAAAATAACTTTCCAATATTTCTCTGCTCAATTGTTCATCGTCTGCTATTACGCATTTAATTTTTTTCATTTACTAATATTTTCAATTCAACAGAAAAAATATCATTTGTATCGTAAATTTTTAATTGATGTTCTGCAGGATAAGTTAGTGTCAGTCTTTTCATTACATTTTGAAGTCCTACGCCATGTTGTGATTTCACGCCATGCTTTTTTCTATAACTGTTTTCTGCTTTAAAAGTCAACTCATTTCCTGTTACAGTGATGTCAATTTTTACAAAAGCTTTTTCCGTTTCATTAACAAGGCTGTGCTTAAAAGCGTTTTCCACAAAAGGAAGCAAAAGAAGGGGAGCAATCATTTTGCTTTTTGTTTCTCCGTTGCAATCAAATGATAAATCAAGACGGTCAGCAAAACGTAATTCTTCAATACCAATAAAATCTTTTAGGTGCTTAATCTCATCTGCAAGCAGCACAAAATCTGCATTGCTTTCATAGAGCACGTAGTGCATAATTCCGGAAAGACGTAAAACAACTTCAGATGATTTTTTTGAATTTTTTAATGTAAGCGCATAAATGCTGTTTAAAGTATTAAAAAAGAAATGCGGATGAATTTGCGCCTTTAAATAAGAAAGCTCTGCATGGTGCCTGGCTATCTCAGTTTGTCGCAGATATTTTTCCCGAATGGATGAATTTCGTAAAACTTTTATCAGCATGGTTAGAGCAACTATCGGATAAAAATTAAGTGTATTTCTTACAATTCTTATCGGGATAAAAAATTCTTTTGCCTTTGTAAGATATACATCCGGATAATGTGTTCTGTCCCATGGTATCCAGATTTTATAACCAATATATCTTCCGTATAATCCTCCAACCAGCAAAAGCAAAAACAAAGCGATGATATATTGTAAATATTTTTTGGGATAAAGAAGCTTAGGCATCAGCCGGTAGAGATTAACATAAACAACAAAAATCATCATGGGCAGGTCTGTCCATAATTCATGTGTGGCGTACAAATCAATGTGGTCACCATTACTCCATCCATAATTTATTATTTCATAAATAATATACACCGTCCAAAACAACAGGTGCTCACCAATTCTTCTTCTGTCAATTTTTGTATGCATAATGCCTGGTTGCAAAAATAAAATTTACACGCCACTAAGATTTGCCATTTCCTTAAACGGGCGATTACCCCCTTTAGAATAGGGTTTAAATACCGTAAACTGTGTTTGCAAACAGCAGCAACCTATCTGCGACATTACTTATTTGGTTTGAAGAAAATAGTAAAATACATTTTAAGGGTGCTGTTATTTTTGAAATGTATTAAAAAAAAAGAAGAAAGCGGAATTTCTATTCTGCAAAAAATGTGACTTTTTTATTTTGCTGAATAGCGAAACCAAAAGTACAAGAGTGCCGACGCAACGGAAGCTTCACAGTAGTAGTAATTCAGCATGGCTCAAAAAAAACTATTCACTTTTTTTACACTCTGTGCAGTATTGCAGAAAATTAAATACCTAAGCAACAAAATTAAATTTTATGATTAGAATTTTCTTTATCTCACTATTGCTTATTTGTTTTACTTCAGCTAAAATTTTTTGTCAGAGCGTTTTGCCCGTGCCTTATGAAAAAAAACTAAGGATAGATGCATTTCAAACAAAAGAAAAAATAAAAATTGATGGAAAGCTAAATGAGCCTGCCT
>CAXSDU010000190.1:0-4112 GCA_964236165.1 uncultured Parafilimonas sp.
ATGCATCAACTATTGTTCAGCAAATGGGCATTGGGGACTTCTCTCCTACTGATCTTTCAAAATATCTTGCCGGCAAAACTGTTAGTGTTTCACCAAGATTATCTGGTTTAAGTGCAGGTGTTGGCGGCAGCAGCAGTGTAAAAGATTTTGAAACCATGCTGCAGCTTTTATATTTATATCTTACTGCGCCAAGAAAAGATGAAGGTTTGTTTGATGCATGGAAAGAGAAGCAAAAATCTGCCGTACAATTTGCCATGCAGGATCCGCAAACAGCTTTTGTAGATACATTCTATCAAACATTGTATCAGCAAAATGCTTTAGCGCCGGTAATAGTTCCTAAACCAATATATTTCGACAGTATTAATCTTGCGCGTTCACTGGAAATTTATAACAGCCAGTTTAGTGATGCACATGATTTTACTTTTATTTTCACCGGTAATATAAATGTAGATTCTGCAAAACAATTACTCGCAACATATATTGGTGGTTTGCCGCATACAAATAACCAGGCACTTTTTGCTGATAATGGTGTGCGGCCTGTGAAAGGTGATGTTGACCTGAATGTTTACAGAGGTACAGAAGATAAAAGTCTTATTATAAAATATTATTCAGGTGTAGTTGCATACGATCCTGATCTTGCTTTACGTGCACAGGCGCTTACAGAAATTTTAAATATAAAAATAACAGACGATCTGCGCGAAAAACTCGGCGCTATTTATGGCGGCGGTATTTATGGCGGATTGAATAAACTCCCTTATAATAATTATTCATTTGTATTGCAATTGCCTTGCGGACCATCAAATGTTGATACGTTATTAAAATCTGCAAACACAGAAATTAATAAAATAAAAAATAATGGACCTGATACATCTGATCTTAATAAGGTAAAAAGAACATGGCTTGAACAGTATAAAGTTCAGCTTAAAGAAAACAGTTTCTGGAGCACCAAATTGCAGGGAATTTATTTTCAGAATGATGATCCTCAACGCATTTTTGATTACGAACAAAATGTAAATGCGCTTACAGCAGATGATGTTAAAAGAGCTGCCAACCAACTATTGACAGGCGATAATGTAATCACCGCAATATTATATCCCGAGAAAAAATAAACGCTGAGCAACTTAAAAAAATAGCCGCGATAATAAGCGGCTATTTTTTTAAGTATTCAATTCTGTCAGCAATGATTTTATATCAAGCTCGCGTGTGTACATATTAATATTTCCATCGGCATCAAAAGGCCACTGATCATGAGGTTTATCCCAGTACAATTCAACACCGTTTTCGTCAGGATCATTTAAATACAACGCTTCAGAAACGCCATGATCTGCCAAACCGGTAAAAGGATAATTTGCATCACTCAATCTTTTAAATATAATGGCGAGTTCTTTGCGCGTAGGATATAGTATTGCCGTATGAAATAATCCCGGAGTATTTACCGGCGCAGGTTGCGCGTTTTTACTATACCAGGTATTTAAACCAATATGATGATGATAATTATCCGCCGCAAGAAAAACTGCCTGCGTTCCATATTTCGCTTTTATTTTAAAGCCAAGTAAGTCTTTATAAAAAGATAGCGCTTTATCAATATCAGAAACTTTTAAATGCACATGACCAATGTGTGTGCCTGGAGGAACTGTATAATTCATAAACGGATTTAATACATTTTTAATTTTTATAAACCAAGGTTTGATTTAGATGCAAGTACATTTGCTTTACTAAGTTAATTATTAAAGTATGCGCACCGCTAAAGATATTTTACAACAAAAAGGAGTACAATTCAATTTTATAAAATTTGATAAAAATGTTCTGGAAGCAATCGGGCTTATGAAAACAGAAAACATTAGTTACTTAATTGTGCTTGATAATAATGATAAATACATGGGTATTTTTTCTGAACGGGATTATACGCATAAAGTTATTTTAGAAGGCAAACAATCTGCCAGTACTAAAGTGAGTGAAATAATGACAACCAATCTTGCCAATGCAGCACTTGATGACTCAACCAATAAATTAATGTTGCTGATTAATAATTCCAAAGCAAGATATCTACCGGTGTTTGATGGTAATGTTTTTAAAGGAATTATTACCATTAATGACCTTATGCGCGAAGCAATGGCTGATTATGAAAAAGGCAATAAAAGTTTAGATGTTAACGAGATGGAATTTTTAAAAGCGCATGGCATATAAATTATTTATCAGATGCCAGGCTTGCCACCATATATTCATGATTTAAACGACCAATATTTGTAACCAAAATTTCTTTAGGACAAGCAGCTTCACATGCGTTAGTATTTGTGCACGCACCAAAGCCCTCTTTATCCATTTGATTGATCATGGCTACCACACGTGTTTTGCGTTCAGGGCTTCCTTGCGGTAATAAAGCAAGATGTGCAACTTTCGCAGAAACAAATAACATAGCAGAACTATTCTTACACGCTGCAACGCAAGCACCGCAGCCAATACATGCAGCTGCAGCAAAAGATTTATCTGCGTTTTCTTTTTCAACAGCAATAGCATTTGCATCAACGGCATTACCGGTGTTTACGGAAATAAATCCACCGGCTTGAATAATTCTATCGAACGCAGAACGATCAACTACAAGATCTTTTATAACGGGAAAAGCTTTTGCGCGCCAGGGTTCAACAACAATTGTATCACCATCTTTAAATGCACGCATGTGCAGCTGACAAACTGTATTAGCTTTCCATGGTCCGTGCGGCTTGCCATTAATATACATTGAACATATTCCGCAAATTCCTTCACGGCAATCATGATCAAAAGCAATTGGATCGTTACCATCTGTAATCAGTTTTTCATTCAGCACATCAAACATTTCAAGAAAACTCATTTCAGAAGAAATGTTTTCTACTTTATATGTTTCAAATTTTCCTTTCTCTTTGCTGTTTCGTTGTCTCCACACTTTTAATGTGAGGTTCATATTGTAGTGTTCCATTGTAATAGTTATTTGTTAATGGTTAATTGTTAATTGGTTTATCCACGTATTTAACCAGGTAATTAATATAACCATTTAAAATAATCAGTGCTTTATTATAATTCAATAAAATGATTGTATTCCTCTGCAGAAATATACTCTTCATCAAGCGAAATAATCATGTGGTCTTTTAATTCGTAAATAGAGCCACGGCTTTGCCTGCAGAATTGAGCATTTTCTTTGAAATGAAATCTTCCGTAACCTTCGGCAATATTATTTGTAATTGATCTTGCTGCTCTTCTTATTTGAGAAACTAAAACATACTTTTCTTCAAGAGGAAATTTTTTTATTAGTTGAATAGTAAACCTTCTAAGCTCTGTGCAAGCTTTCCAGCATTCTAATTCTTCAAATGATTTTATTTGAGACATATTTTTCAATTAACAAATAACCATTAACTTACTATTTATAACTTCTTTGCGTTGGCTTTACCAATTCATATTTCAAATCTTCTTTATGCAATTCCCAATTGTTTTCATCTTTTAATTCCCACGCAGATACATACATAAAATTTTCATCATCACGTAAAGCTTCTCCTTCGGGTGTTTGATATTCTTCCCTGAAATGCCCGCCGCAACTTTCTTCACGCTGTAATGCATCAATACATAATAATTCTCCCAGCTCAATAAAATCTGCAACGCGACCAGCTTTATCTAATTCAGGATTAAATTCATCAACACTTCCCGGAATTTTTACATTGCTCCAGAACTCTTTTTTTAATGCATGTATTTCTTCAATTGCTTCTTTTAAACCTCGTGCATTTCTTGCCATGCCGCATTTATCCCACATAATTTTTCCTAAACGCTTATGTAAACTTTCAACCGTTTCAGAGCCTTTAATGTTCATTAATTTTTCTATTCTTTCTTTTACATTTTTCTCTGTTTCTTCAAATGCCGGGTGTGTTGTTGGAATATTTGCAGTGCGTATTTCATCAGCCAAATAATTTCCTATTGTATATGGAACAACAAAATAGCCATCAGCCAAACCTTGCATTAATGCACTTGCGCCTAAACGGTTTGCACCATGATCGCTAAAATTACATTCGCCCAAAGCATATAAACCTTTTACAGTTGTTTGCAATTCATAATCAACCCAAAGGCCGCCCATTGTATAATGCACCGCA
>CAXSDU010000191.1:0-4068 GCA_964236165.1 uncultured Parafilimonas sp.
TCAGGGTGGTCAATTTACAGCGCTACGCTATGGTCAATTAGAGCGATATATCCAGGTTGTTCGCAAAATCTTAAAATTAAATTTTGAATAAATAAATTATTCATTGAGTATTGATTGAAGAATTGTCAATTAAACTGCATATATAGGAGTTTCCCTTTTAGAATAATTAAATCGCTTTTCTAATTCATTTTTCCATACTTCTATAGCTTTCGATTGTCCTTTGCTTAAATCATCTTTATCAACATTTTTTCTATTGTGGGAAGGAGAAAATTCAAATATTTTTAATGGTATAATTCGAAGTGGTAAATTCTCATCTATTGTTTGAACCAAATCTAAAAACCTTGGTACTGCAGAATTAAAATCTGTACTGGACGGAGAGGTCAAAGTTATATATCCATATAAATCTATTTTTAACTCCCACAATCTTTTGAATAAATCAAACTGTTTTAAAAAAAGTGAAGGATGCGCTGTTGTGTTTAAAGTAAATGATTGTTCGTCTATTCCTTTGAAGCAACATACTCTCGCGTACATTTTATAAGAAGAAATAAGATCAATTTGTTCAGGTGTTAAAAATCTCCAAAAATAATTATTACTTAAATTATCATCTGACCAGAGAAATATTTTATTTGATAAACCCCGATTGATCAAAGATTCCATCATCCAGGGTATCCATTCAGGAGTAAGGTCGGGCTGACCACCAGATAAGTCTATCATTAAAGGTTGAAAATTTTCCCTTTGATATAAATCAAGTAAATCATCACAACTTAAATATTCAGAATATCTTTTATCTCCATTCAATAATTTAAAATCAACGTAGCAATACCAGCATCGCCAATTGCAAACAGAATTTTGAAAGACTTGCGCCTGGATTTCATTGCTACTTGAAATATTGAGGTAGTGTTGAACGGGTATAATTGGTAAAGGATTTATGATCCAATCTTTATCTACCATTATCTTAAAATGGCGAATTCTTCCAAAACCATTACAATTAGCAGGCTCTCTTAAGTCCTTTTCTTGTAAGGAACCATGATAATTTGTAATCAAAATTTTTTTACTATTTAAGTCAATGGCTTTTTCTCTTAGCTTAAATGAAAAGTCTTCAGTGTCTATGATATTCATTATTTATAATTTTTTTAGCTTCGTTTTCATTGATGCCCTCGTCGTTCAGTTCTGGAAGACGCTGCTCAACATATTTCATAATTAAACTCGCACAATAATCTACTTCAGCATCATTTAATTGTTTATTCATATTTATATTATGCCAAGCCTCCAAACATTTTCTGCAACAGGTAGCTGTTGCATGTTGAGCATAGTTTATCAATTCATCTTTTCCCATTGGTGTTTGCCTTCCATCCCATGGAGTGTGTTTGTAAATTCTTGATTTTACAAATTTTCGTACACGTTCTTTTGTTTTATTTTTTCCATGTACAAGTGCTTTTTTAATGGCTTCATCTTCTATTGGAGTGTGCCAAAAAACATGTCTAATAATCTCTGTTTTTAATTGATCAAACACAAAATCAGAATCCTTAAGGTCATTTTTATGTATCCTTTCCCAATCAATTAAATCTATACCGCATTCTTTGCACTTTTTTAAGCTTGTCTTTTTTTGACTATAACAGTGGTATCCATCATCACATTTTGTAGTTCCACAAGTAACTTCCAAGACGGTTAAAGTATTTACATCAATTTCATCCGGTACAACTCTTTTAAATTTTTTTCTTTGTATCATGTTTAATTATTTAATGCTGATGAAAGAAGGTTTTTATCAATTGGATTTAACTTTTGAATTGAAATTCTTGACTTAAGAATGCTAGCTGCAATTGTAAATGGTGAAGGATCTGATATTTGAAAAGAATGTGCAGTGCCCCACCAATTTTGTCCACTAAATTGTAGCCTAAAAGCTAAATAATTTGCAATAAAGTCAGCACCAATCTTTTCAAAATCTGCAATTTCCTTTACTGATTTTTTAAGAAGTTCTGTCTTATAATTTGCTTTTTGTAATGCGACCAATGCAATTTCCTCGGAGCGATTTCCGAAGATAAATTGATTTGCAAATGAATTAGCCTCTAACTCTTCAGGCGTATCATTATTTCCAAAAGGATTTAGTTCTTCTGTTTCTATAACTGAAGTATTAGCGCTTTCTAAATGAGCAAATACATGATACAATTCATGTAGTAAATCAAATATCCATCTTGCATGTGAATTGTTCCTTTGTTTAAGAATAACAACATGCTTGTCATTAATATTCCAAGAGGCACCGTGGAAAACACCTTGATCATCCAAAGGAATAACGCTGATGCCTAAATCCCATATAAAATTTATAAGATTCTCTAACGATAGTGCATTATATGCTTTGTAAAAGATTTTTTTAAATTCTTCTATATCTCCAGGATACTCAGACTTTGGAGTCTTTGTATTTATCTTACTTACAACGTTTGCTAAATAATAGGCATAATGCGAATAAGCTCTAATTTGATTTATGTTTCCTTTTGCTGGAGTTTTGAAATATGCTAATTGAACAGGAGTATTTTTAATTATCAACGCTTGGTTATTCCAGATGTCGTTGATATTTAAATCAAAAACTCTCGACAAATAAGTAGAAATTTCAGATTGAACAAGTTCTGGTAATGTATCCTTTAAATTGTTTATTCGACTTCTTATTTCTTGAGGTATGATTTTATTAATTAAAGAAGAGTCTATTCCTATTTCACTAAGTTTCTTGATAATAAATTGAAATGTCGTGACATTTTCAATTTTTGTAGTATCTAATTCTTGATTGGCCAAATCTTTTAAGGAATAACCCATTGCTGCTAATAATTTTCTTAGAGTTACGAAGCTTACATCAGTATGTCCTTTTTCAATTCTTGTAATTGTCTGCGGCGTTACACCTGCTCTTTCAGCAAGGTCTAAGCTTTTAATGTTACTTTTTTCTCTTAAAGATTTTAAACGAATACCGATTAGACGAGAATTTTCTTCAGCCTTTTGTGCTGCATCTTTAGCAAATCGAGTATCAGTACGTATTCTTATTTTGTCCCAAGGAATGACAACATCTCCTTTTGAAGATTTTATAGAAACTTCATAATCAGAAAAAGTAATTGAAGATTCACTAATATCATTTGTTCCAACAGGTAACAATACTTTAATAGGTAATTCTACTTTATCTCCATTATAAAAAATAGTAGACAATATACCTTTTTGTAAAGTTGCAGATTGTATTTTTTGGTATTCTATTTTGTCCCAGTATTTCATTTTAAAAATTTAATGTTGTTGAGGATTTAACTTGTCGAATTCATCACATAGTTCATCAAGTTTCTCTATAATCAAATCTCTTTCTTCACGCGTTAATTTAGATCCAGTTAGAATTATAAGAGTTGGTATTATAACTCTAGTTTCAGATCCATCTTTTCTTACAACATGGCAGTGTGGAGGAGGATGATCACCTGCATATACCATTACTCTTACGTGCTTTGTGCCAAAATTCATTCACTATAATTAAAACATCAAAAATAAACATAAAGATTAATTAAAAAAAAATAATTAACTTTTATGTTAATAATTATCAACTTTATCGATGTTTTTTTTGTTGGCGGTGTTTCTCACCGGCAACTCTTCCTATTGCAACAATCACCTATTCTAACATTCCCTGCCTTCAATGGCTCAACACCTGAACATACTTTTTGTAATAGTTTAAGCTGGCACAGCAGGCAGAACAAAACGGGTACCGCCGCTAATGGCTGGCAGGATGATTCTTAATAATAATGCCTTCCCTTTTTATACTCGCTGGCTATAGAAATTCGTATCTCGACAGGAAAGATTAGTTGTTAAAAATTATTCGATTAAACAATATCAAAATACATCAAAACTTATCTAATCTTAACAAGGCCTAATTTAACTTGATACGATTTGATACAATTTGGTTTTTCAATAACTTTTAGTTGTTAATGAGTTTGGTTTTGAACATGTTCAAAATTTGATCATGTGATGTTATCTGCATTCAGCTTACTTAAATTTGACTTGTAAGTTTCTTATTAGTGAAAATGAAAAATGTGAAGTATGTTAAACGAAACA
>CAXSDU010000192.1:0-4043 GCA_964236165.1 uncultured Parafilimonas sp.
AATTTAAAAGTAAATCCGCCGTTACGCAATCGCGAAAATATGATGGCATTACGCAAAGCTATTTTAGATGGAAATATTGATTGCATTGCATCGCATCATATTCCACAGGATTGGGACAATAAGGTTTGTGAATTTGAATATGCAAAATTTGGAATGATCGGTTTACAAACTTCTTATGCCGTTGTAAAAACTGTTTTGCCGCAATTATCAGCAGAACAAACAGCAAATCTTTTTTCAATCAATGCAAGAAAAATTTTCAACCTTAATAATGCTGATATTAAAGAAGGAAATAAAGCAGAGTTAAGTTTGTTCAGCAATAAACCATTTACATTGCAGAAAGAAAATATAAAAAGTAAATCTTATAATTCAGCATTTATAAATACTTCTTTAACAGGAAATTTAATTGGAATTTTGTCAAAAGGAAATTTAATTTTAAATAAATAAAATTTATGTGATGGAAACTAAAGTAACAACACATATAACAAAAGGTGTAATAATCGCTTTAATATTAATTGTGCTTGATTTGATTGGTCACTTAACAGGAATTTTATTTGAAGACTGGTTTCGGTACTCGATTTTAGTACTTGCAGTTGGATTATTTATATGGCCGCCTGTACAATACGGTAAAGAATTAAATAACAATGTAACATTCGGAAACTTGTTCGCACACGGTTTTAAAACAGCCGCAGTTTTTACTTGCATAACGTTTGTGTATACGCTACTGGTAATTTATGTTTTATTTCCCGATTTTGTTGATCAGCTTATTCAAAAACAATTTGAAAAAGCTGCAGCATCAGGTAAAACAATGCCAACACCTTCTGCTGAAGGAATGCAAATGGCCAGGAAAATTACCAACATTATTATGTTAGCAGGTGCAGTTATTGGTAATTTATTGGTCGGTGCTATTGGTGCATTAATTGGCGCAGCAATTACAAAGAAAAAGCCACAAGACCCGTTTGGCAATCAACCCGTGTGATCAATGGATATATCAGTTGTAATACCCTTATTTAATGAAGAAGAATCGTTGCCTGAGTTAAGCGAATGGATTGTACGTGTAATGAATGAAAATAATTTTTCGTATGAAGTTATTTTGGTTGATGATGGAAGTATAGATAACAGCTGGAATGTGATTGAAGATATCAGCAACAAAAATAAAAATTTTAAAGGCATAAAATTTCAGCGCAATTATGGCAAATCTGCTGCGCTGAATGAAGGTTTTAAAGCTGCCCAAGGCGATGTTGTTATTACAATGGATGCAGATATGCAGGATTCTCCTGATGAAATTCCTGAATTGCGTAAAATGATTTTAGTTAATGGTTTTGATATGGTAAGTGGCTGGAAAAAAAAGCGCTTTGATAATAAGCTTACTAAAAATATTCCTTCAAAAATTTTTAATGCAGCTGCAAGAAAAATTTCAAAAATAAAGCTGCACGATTTTAATTGCGGCTTAAAAGCATATAAAAAGAAAGTTGTAAAAAGTATTGAAGTGTATGGCGAAATGCACCGTAATATTCCGGTGCTTGCAAAATGGGCTGGCTTTAGAAAAATTGGTGAGAAAATAGTGGAACATCGTCCAAGAAAATATGGCGTTACTAAATTTGGTTGGGATAGATTTATAAACGGATTTCTTGATCTTACTACATTAACTTTTGTTGGTCGTTTTAGTAAAAGACCAATGCATTTTTTTGGTTTGTTTGGTACTATATTTTTTGTTTTTGGTATGTGCAGCAGTCTTTATTTAATTATTGCCAAAATTGTAAATGATAATTATGGTATTACTAATAAACCCGTTTTTTATATTGCACTCACAGCTATGATTATTGGTATGCAATTATTTCTTGCAGGTTTTATTGCCGAGCTTATTGTGCGCAATGCATCAGACAGAAATAATTATCTTATAGAAAAGAAAATTGGAATTAATTAATGGCATCTGTTGTCATTATAGGTCCCGCACATCCGCTTCGTGGCGGGCTTGCATCGTTTGATGAAAGACTGGCAAGAGAATTTCAATCGCAAAATTTCGATACAACTATTTATACTTTTTCACTTCAATATCCTTCTTTTCTTTTTCCGGGCACATCACAATATTCTACCGAACCTGCACCTAAAGATTTGAATATAAAAGTTTTTATCAATTCAATCAATCCATTTAACTGGATTAAAGTTGGAAATGAATTAAAAAAATTACAGCCTGATATTATTGTTGTACGCTATTGGATTCCGTCTATGGGTCCATGCTTAGGAACGATTTTAAGAAGAGTGAAAAAAAATCAGCATACAAAAATTATATGTATTGCAGATAATGTTTTGCCGCATGAAAAACGCATTGGTGATAAACAATTCACTGCATTTTTTTTAAAAAGAATTGATGCTTTTGTAACAATGAGTGAAAAAGTTTTGATTGATTTGAAATTATTCACTAACAAGCCAGCATTAAGAATTATGCATCCTTTGTATGATAATTTCGGTGATCAGGTTGATAAATCTGAAGCAAGAAAATATTTAGGATTGAATGTTAATGATAAAATAATTTTATTCTTTGGCTTCATTCGAAAATATAAAGGTCTTGATATTTTGCTTGAAGCGATGAATATGTTGAAAAATCGTTCAATGATAAACAATCAACAGTCAATGAATATTAAACTTTTAATTGCAGGTGAATTTTATGAAGACAGAAAATTCTATGATAGAATAATTGAAAAGAATCAGCTTCAATCACAAATAATTTTAAGAACAAATTTTATTGATGATAGTGAAGTGAAATATTATTTAAGTGCTACTGATTTTGTAATTCAACCTTATCGCAATGCAACACAAAGCGGTGTTACGCCACTCGCTTATCATTTTGAAAAACCGATGCTTGTAACTAATGTTGGCGGCTTGCCTTCATTGGTTACTGATAAAAAAGTTGGTTTGATTGCAGAACCTAATGCAGAAGATATTGCAAAAAAGATTTTAGATTTATACAACACAGGTGAAACATATTTTTTGCCACATTTGCGCGAAGAAAAAAAGAAATATAGCTGGAATATTTTGGTTGATACAATTAAACAGCTTGCTAAAATTAAAAGCAAAAATTAAAAAAATGCTTAGCTCATAGTTTTATTTTGCCTTTTACCTTTTTAATTTTGAATTTGTATTATGATTTACAGAAGCAGGGCTCCTTTGCGAATTGGTTTGGCTGGCGGCGGCACAGATGTTAGCCCATACAGCGATGAATTTGGTGGTGCTATTTTAAACGCAACTATTTCGCATTATGCGCATGCAGTTATCGAGCCTAATGAAAAAGGAATTATTATGCAGGCAATGGATCGTAAGGAAGAACAAGTATTTGATAACAATAATTCGTTACCAATAAATGGAACGCTTGATCTGCATAAAGGTGTATTCAACCGCATACAAAAAGACTTTGGAATTCCTAATAAAAATTTTTGTTTAACAACTTATGTTGATGCGCCTGCGGGAAGTGGTTTAGGAACTTCATCAACCTTAATGGTCGCAATAATTGGTGCATTTACAGAAATGCTTAAACTGCCATTGGGTGAATATGATATTGCGCACTATGCTTACGAAATTGAACGAAAAGATTTACAATTAGCAGGCGGCAAACAAGATCAGTACGCAGCAACCTTTGGTGGTGTAAATTTTATGGAGTTTTATGAAGATGATAAAGTGATCGTTAATCCTTTGCGGATTCGCAACGAATATTTGCATGAACTTGAAAACAATCTTGTTTTATATTTTACATCAACAAGCCGCGAATCTGCAACCATCATTAAAGAACAACAAAAAAATGTGTTGCAGAAAAATGAGAAATCGATTGAAGCAATGCATCAATTAAAAGAACAGGCACGCAGAATGAAAGAAGCTTTATTGCGTGGAGAGTTGAATGAAATTGGCGAAATTCTTGATTTCGGTTTCAAGCAAAAAAGGAATATGGCGCATAATATTTCTAACAGTTCTATTGAAGAAATTTATGAAGCTGCAAAAAAATCCGGTGCAACCGGCGGCAAAATAAGTGGCGCAGGCGGTGGCGGTTTCAT
>CAXSDU010000193.1:0-3958 GCA_964236165.1 uncultured Parafilimonas sp.
AAACTTATAATAGTTATATGCGCCTTCCTGCAGTTTTCTTTGATTATAAGTACACTGTGTTCGATGCGTGGATTGGCTACAACCTTGGCGTGAAAAAATTTATTAAAGATCAAACACGAAAGAACAAACAGTTTATTGGCTTCAGATATTTCAATAATAATTTTCAAAAGACTCCTGCACAGGTTGATGGAAAATTAAATTTTCGCTTCAATGATCAGGAAGCATGGCTTACACAGTTTACTTTTTTTAAACAGGAATATTATAAAACCAATTACCTCTATGGGTTTGGTAATACAGAAGATATTCCGTACGGCTACAATATTGCTTTAACCTCCGGTTATTATAAACAAGCATATCTTTCAAGACCTTATGCCGGTGTTGATGCAAATCTTTATAAAGTTTATCCTGCAGGCGATATAGTACAGTATTTTTTTAGAGCCGGCAGTTTTTGGAATGGCGGTAAAACGCAGGATGCAGAAATTTTATTTGGTGCATCAGGCTTTAGCAGGCTATTATTGTTTAGGCATTTTAAGCTAAGACAATATGAGCAATTATCTTTTGCAAAACAATTTAATCGTTATGGACTTGATCCTTTAAGCATAGATAATTTTTTCGGTATAAGATATTTTAGAGATGATTCTGTAAGAGGTAATCAGCGTATAACATTACATTCTGAAACAATAAGTTTTATTAATTATAAACTTTTCGGATTTAAATTTTCTCCTTTTGCTTTTACAGATGTTACGGCTTTAACGCCGGAAGAAAATTTACAAAGAACCGGCTGGTATTATGGTGTTGGTGGCGGCTTGCGTATGCGAAATGAAAATCTCGTTTTTAGAACGGCTGAATTAAGATTTGTTTATTTTCCGCGCAAAGCAAAACAAACAAATTCTTTTACTGCTTTTTTAAGAATCAATATTCAGTTCAGATATAACAGTAACTATGTACGAAAGCCTGATATTGTTCAACTAAACAACGACTATCAGAATAATGTTTTTTGAGAAAACAAGTTTTAATTTATGCAGGCTGTGGTTTATGCTGATGAACAGCTTTTAATTTCTTTCTTCTTTTTAATTCGCTTTTAATTAAAAGCAATTCTCTGCTCGTTTGCCCATTCATGCTGCTGTTCTCTTGTGCTCGACGCATTAAATATGGTATTACATCTCTTATTGGTCCGAAAGGTAAATACTTACTTACAGAATAACCTGCTTTCGCAAGGTTAAAAGTAATGTTATCACTCATTCCGTATAGCTGTGAAAAATGTATATGTTTATGATTATGCGGAATGCCTTTCACATCAAGTAATTCTGCTGCATGCAGGTTACTGTATTCGTTATGTGTTGCTATTACGGTAGCAATCTCTTCAATGTTATCGATGCAGTATTCAACAACGCTGTTAAAATCGCCATCGGTAAAAGATTTATCTTGTTGTATAGGCGATGGATAACCTATTTGTGCAGCTCTTGCTCTTTCTCTTTCCATGTATGCACCGCGAACAATTTTTACACCAAGCATAAACCCTCGTTGTTTTGCAATGGTGTGATACATCTTTAAAAAATTCATCCTGTCATGCCTGTAAAGCTGAATTGTATTGAAAACAATACATTTGTCGCGATTAAAAATTTCCATCATCTCAACAGAAAGCCTGTCAATCGGATCTTGGATCCAGCTTTCTTCCGCATCTATTAAAACTCCAATATTTTTTTCAGCAGCAATTTCGCAAATATCGTACATGCGTTCTCTTACTCTCTCCCACTCTGCATCTTCTATTTCATGATCATGAACACCGCTGCGTAACCGTGGCGCAGAGTTTAATGTTTGCAATAAATTAAAACTTGCAATACCTGTAACTTTAATACTTATATATGGTATGTTAGGTTGTGTAGCCGCATACTCTATTACCCGGATAAACTGATCTCTAACTTTATCAAAATTTTCCTCTCCTTCTTTAGCCTCAACTCCATAATCTAAAATTACCTGCACGCCATACTCACTTAATTTCTGTGCAATTACAGCAGTTTGTTCTAAATTTTCACCACCAACAAATTGTTTAAAAATTGTTTGGCGTATTGCGCCATGTATCGGCAAACCTGTCTTCATTAAAAAAGGGGTTAACCGAACACCTATTGCAGCAAACCATGAATAATTCATTGTGCCGAAAAGAAAGCGACCAGCCTGTAATTCTTTATTGGTTTTATAGGCAAAAGCTGTTTCTGTATTGTTAAATGAAAGGCGCATATTCGGTGCAATTCTTACTGCGAATATCGGCAAGTAATGTGAAGTAAAAAAACAGCAACTATATTATTAAAAACAAAATAACGTTCAGTTTGTTTTAGAATAGAATAATGCAACAAAGTATTACTATAATTTTTCCACACCAGTTATTTAAATATCATCCGGCAATAGATAAGCAGCGTATAATTTATTTGGTTGAAGAAACACTGTTCTTCCATCAATATAATTTTCATAAGCAAAAACTGGTTTTGCACAGAGCTTCCATGCTGTTTTATAAAGCGTGGCTTGAAGAAAAAAATTATAAAGTAAAATATATAAATACAGAAGAAGATTTTGCTGATGTAAGAAAACTTATATCATTTTTAAATGAAAAGAAATGCAAAGAAATTCATATTGCTGAATTAGCTGATGACTGGCTGCATCGCCGTTTGCAAAACGCATGTAGAAAAAGCAATATTGAATTGGTTATTTATCAAACACCTGGTTTTATAACATCGCTTAAAAAAGCGAATGAATATTTTGATGATAAGAAAAATTATTTTCAAACAGATTTTTATATATGGCAAAGAAAGCAGCACAAAATTCTGCTTGAGGCAAACAATCATCCTTTAGGTAGTAAATGGAGCTTTGATTATGAAAACAGAAAGAGGTTTCCTAAAAAAGAAACTGTACCTGTGCTGAATCTTCCAAAACAAAATAAATATGTTGATGAAGCCAGAAAATATGTTGAGCAACATTTTAAAAATAATTATGGCATTAATGATGATCCGTTTTACAACACAACAGGATTTTTTCCAACAACATTTATTGAAGCAGAAAATTGGCTGAAAGATTTTATTAAATATAGGTTTGAAAAATTTGGCGTGTATGAAGATGCGATTGTTGAAAATGAACAGGTACTTAATCACAGTGTTTTGTCATCTTCATTAAACATTGGTTTGCTTACACCAAAACAAGTACTTGATGAAGTAATTTTATCAGCTAAGCAATATAAAATACCACTTAATTCTTTAGAAGGTTTTATAAGACAAATTATTGGTTGGCGCGAATTTATAAGAGTTGTTTATGAACGCGAAGGAACAAAACAACGCACTAAAAATTGCTGGAATTTCAGTCGTAAAATTCCCTCATCTTTCTGGAAAGGCACAACTGGAATAAAACCTTTTGATGCAGTACTAAAAAAAGTTTTGCAATCAGCTTATACACATCATATAGAAAGATTAATGGTGCTTGGCAATTTTATGTTACTATGCGAATTTAATCCTGATGAAGTTTATAAGTGGTTTATGGAATTATTTATTGATGCTTATGATTGGGTAATGGTACCCAATATTTATGGTATGAGCCAGTTTGCAGATGGAGGAATAATGAGTACGAAACCATATATAAGCTCAAGCAATTATTTAATTAAGATGAGTGATTTTGAGAAAGGTGATTGGCAACAAACCTGGGATGCTTTGTTTTGGCGGTTTATGCATGTGCACCGCGATTTTTTTGAAAGCAATGCACGCATAGGAATGCTTTTAAAAACATTTGACAAAATGGAAGCAACTAAAAGAAAAAAATATCTTTATGTTGCTGAAATTTTTTTACGCAGTTTAGATAAATAAAAAACCCCGTTATTAAACAGGGTTTTTTATATTTCGAAGAGATGTTTATTTTACTTCAACATCAGCACCAGCTTCTTTTAGCTTGGTAGCAACTTCTTCAGCTTCAGCTTTTG
>CAXSDU010000194.1:0-3958 GCA_964236165.1 uncultured Parafilimonas sp.
AATAAAAAACGAAGCGCCTGTTTTATAAGATATTTTTCCAAACCTGTTCAGTAAATAATTATAGATAGAAGTTACCTGCATTTTATAATACAGCGGCAACAATATAAATGCAATCAAACAATAACCTATAAAATTTCCAATTACAATCTGGAAGTAACCAAAGCTATTGCTGCCAACAGTTCCGGGCACACTTACAAAAGTTACACCGCTTAAAGATGTGCCAATCATTCCGAATGCAACCAGCATCCAGTTGCTGTTTCGGTTGCCTATAAAAAAGGAATTATTATCTGCATTGCGGCTGGTGTACCAAGCAACGCCAAGCAATAGCAAAAAATATATCAATACAAAAACAAAAAGAAAATATGGCGACATTGAAAATTATAAATGCGAAGCAAAATACAACTTCGCTATTAAAAACTTATTTAATATTGTTTATAAGATATGCTTGAATTTTTAAAAAATATAATTCTATTCTTTCAAAAAAATAATATTGACTATATGCTTTCCGGCAGTGTTGCATTAAGTTTATATACAGTGCCAAGAGCAACCAGGGATTTTGATTTTGTTGTTTACATAAAATATGAAGATGCCGATTTGTTTGTTGAAAATTTTAAGGAAGGATATTATTGCGATTCCGATGCAATAAAGGATGCAATTAAACACTCAAGCATGTTTAACATTATTGACCATAATACCGGTTTTAAAGCTGATTTTGTTGTTTTAAAAGACAGTGCTTTTAGAAAAAATGAATTTGAAAGACGTATAGAAACTGAATTTTTTAAAATGAAGGTTTTTATTGTAAGTGCTGAAGATTTACTCATATCTAAGCTGATATGGATTCAGGATTATCAAAGCAACTTACAGTTAGAGGATATAAAAGCTTTACTTCATTACAAGGCCTTGGATATTTCATATATTAAATCCTGGATTAAGAATTTAAACTTAAATACTTTCAACCTCATATAATGCAAGACACACCAGAACATATCAAACAAATGCAATTAGATATATGGATGTCTAAAACTATGTCTGAAAGATTAGAACGATGTATCATTGACAACGATGCTTTATTTAAATTTTGGAAAGAGGCAAGGAAGCAAATTTCACCAAACAATAATAACAACGCAGATTTATTCGGCTATAACTTGCAACCCAAAAAATAAATGTGGAAATCTGTTGCCGTTTTTTGCGGTTCCAAACCTGGTAACAATAAAATATTTGCACAACAAGCAACAGCAGTTGGCCTGATTCTCGCACAAAAAAATATACAGCTTATTTATGGTGGTGGAAAAAATGGTTTAATGGGTATTGTTGCTGATTCGGTTTTAAATAACAATGGTAAAGCAGTTGGTGTAATACCATCTTTGCTAAATGAAAAAGAACACCAGCATCAGGCACTTACAGCTTTGCATGTGGTTGAAGATATGCATACAAGAAAAAAGATGATGTATGAACTAAGTGATGCTGCAATAATATTGCCGGGAGGCTATGGAACGATGGATGAATTGTTTGAAATGATTACCTGGAACCAGTTAAGCATTCATGATAAAAAAATTGTCTTGCTCAATTCTAATGATTATTATAACAACTTAATTGCTCATCTTGATACGATGCAATCAGCAGGATTTTTATATGATGACTGGAAGAAAAATCTTGTTATAATATATGACCCTCAGGCTTTGGTTTCCTTGATGGATGAAGATACACATCAAAGCCACCACGAATAATTGGCTCTGCATGATTGTATTGATCACGGTAAGGTGAATTAACATTATCAAGTAAATCTAAACCAATCATAAAAAAATAGCTGCCTTGCGTAACTACACGTTGCGAGTAACCAATGCCGCCAATTAAACTGGTTGCACTTACATTGGATTTTAGTTTGAGATTTGTGGCAAGATCTTTTTGATTATAAGTGATCCAATTCTCTTCAGGCTGAAACTGTACAAATAAAAAACGCACCGGGTAAACTCTTGCAAAAACACCTGCTCCATAATTAAAACTTGAAACTCTGGCAGTATAATTACCGGTATATGGATCAATATATTTCTGAGAGTTATAATTGATATTAAAAGCAAGTCCACCATCAAGCCATTGCGCAAATGAATAACCTATTTCAGGATTTGCACCCACGCCAAATGAACCCGTACCAAAGCCAAGTGATATACTTCCGCCAATAAAAACATTTTGTTTCTGAAAACCTTTTGGCGCATCATCATTATTATTATTATTGTATTGCTGACTATACTGCGCATGTAAAGTTGCTGCACTGATTAATATCAATATGCTTAAAATTAATTTCTTCATCTTGTTTGTTTGACTTTAAACGGCAAAGTTGCTGCACAGATTTTATACATCGAAGATCTTGCCCGGATTTAAGATATTATTAGGGTCAAATGATTTTTTTATTGAACGCATGATATTAAGATTCGCCTCATCAAAAATAATATGCATAAAATCTTTCTGAATTAAACCTATGCCGTGTTCGCCACTTATTGTTCCTCCCAGGCTTTTAACCAGCTTGAATAATGCATGTAAAATTTCATTCATTTCTTCGTTGCCGTAACTATTTGGAATGCCTTCTTTTTTTATACGCACATGCAAATTGCCATCACCTGCATGGCCATAACATACAGCATGAAAATTATATTGCTGTCCCAGCGCTTTTACACCTTTAATTAAAACCGGGAGCTCTGCTCTTGGTACTACCGTGTCTTCTTCAATAGTATACCCAGCGTTTTTTACAGCTTCAGCAACTCTTCTTCTCAATTTCCACAGTTCTTCTTTTTGTTGTGCATCATCTGCAAAAAAAACTTCACCTGCTTCATATTGTTGCAGGAGCTCTGCAATAGCTTCCATCTCATTCATTAAAATATCCATACTGTTGCCATCAACCTCAACAATCAAATGCGCGGCAATATCATCAGTAACAGGTACAACATGACTATCAACCATCTTGCTTACAATCTTTAATGCATCTGCTTCAACAAGTTCCATTGCACTTGGTGTAAAGCCTGCCCGAAAAATAGCGATTACAGCTTCACTTGCTTTCTCAAGCGATGCAAATGGTGCCAGCATTAATAAATCATACTTTGGTAATGGAATTAATTTCAATACAATTTTTGTAACAATACCAAGCGTTCCTTCGCTGCCAACAATCAGTTGCGTTAAATTATAACCCGTTGAATTTTTTAAAACATTTGCGCCTGTCCATATTATTTCACCTGATGGCAAAACCACTTCAAGATTGAGCACATAATCTCTAACAACTCCGTATTTTACAGCTTTTGGCCCACCACTGTTTTCAGAAACATTACCACCGATAAAACAAGAACCGCGGCTGCTTGGATCAGGAGGATAAAATAAACCTTTTTCCTTTACTGCATCCTGTAATACTTCTGTAATAACGCCGGGTTCAGTTATTACCTGCAGGTTGCGCTCATCAATCTTCAAAATCTTATTTAATTTTTCTGTTGATATAACAACGCCGCCGTTATGCGGAATAGCGCCACCACTCAAACCTGTTCCTGCGCCACGTGGCGTAACAGGAATTAAATGTTCATTGCAGTAACTTAAGATTTTACTTATCTCATCTGTTGAAGATGGCTTTACTACAGCATCAGGCGGATATAATAATTTTTCTGTTTCATCACGGCCATAATATTTTAATGATTCATCATCAAAAAAAACATTTGTTTTACCACATATAGCTTGTAATTCACTTATTAATTCTGATGTAACTGTTTCTGCAATCATTCAACTTGAATAAGAAGCAAAAATAAAGAAGAATGTATGATGTATTTTATGAAAGGAAATTGTAGTAATTATAAAAGTTATATCAAACTACTATGTTATAAATTATTATTGGTTATCATTTTTTTTCCTTTCATAACCTGTACAGGCGAGCCTTCTGCAAGAAATACTGATTTTGGTTGCTGATTTAAAGTTTGCTCAAAGG
>CAXSDU010000195.1:0-3825 GCA_964236165.1 uncultured Parafilimonas sp.
AGCTTCATTTTATTACTTTTTTTTGGAAACAAAGAACCAAGTGCATCCATTTCCTTAAACATCTGCCTTATATCATCAACTGTATAATAACACTGACCATAACCGCATTAAATAAAGTAGTTAATTAAGTGTTGATGTGCAATGTCTTTTCCTTCCCGTTCCCAACTTCCGCAATCAAGGTTTATAGTAAAATCTCTTATTACTTCTTCCGGCGTTACCTGCAAAAGCTTACAGAGCAGGAGAAATTGATAGGGCAAAAAAAATTTAAAGCTTGCATGTCTTTTATAAGCTCCGGTTTGCCACTTAAGTAATGGCTTTTCAATTTTTGCCTTTACTGCTTTTTTCATAACCTGATTAAGAATTTAATGTGCCGGGAAATGCAGTTATTATTTTACCACTACCATCCGATATAACAGTTAATACACTTGCAGGTTTACCACATTTGTCAAAGCCGATTACTTGTTTGGCATCAATTACTCTTTGCACATTACATGAATTACTAACTGGCGCCGTTGCTTGTGTGCCTGCATCACGCAAGTATGATACAATACTTGCAACAGGAATAGTAAACTTACCTGCATTAGGATAACGCGGAATTTTAAAATAATGGCGTTCTAAAATATGTGCAAGTGCAGAAGCGCTTAAAAATGAGATTTACGTAACAGCTTCTTTTTATTCTTTACCGGCAATTGATATATAAGCTTTGCCTGCAATTCTTCCAACCAAATTTGTGTATCACTGATAAGAAATAAAATATGAATCCATTGATCTTCATTGATGTTGTTTGTTTAGGAGAACTCTTTATTATTGAGGTTAACAACAGCATCATTTACAAACTCATTATCGTAGGCGGAGTCATTATTGTGCAGGTTGTGAAGCATAGATGATATATGATTGACGTAATGTTATTACTTACCTAAAGCAACAACTTCAAAAAAGCATATTCAATTCTATGAGTGCATATAATAGCAATAAATCCGTATAAATTATCCACCGCCATTTAAACCGTTTCATGTAAGCGCTTATCTTTATACCTTTAATTTTTTTTTATGGAAAAGACCATACACGAAGGCAGGAATGTAAAACGCATACGCTTGCCATTGAATTAGGTGATGACTGGAACCAGAAGAAAATATCTTTACTGGAAGGTAAAGAAACCATTGAACCGCAAATATTGGATGAAGTAGCCAAAGCTTTGAAAGTACCTGTAGAAGCAATTAAGAATTTTGATGAAGAAAAAGCAAATACTTTTTTTAATTCATTTCATGATAATAGTGGATTTAACTATCAATGCACATTTAATGCAATTGATAAGATTGTTGAGTTGTATGAAAGAATGATTAAAGAGAAAGAAGCAATGATTGAGGAGCTGAGGAAGAATTAAGTCTATTGATAAGGCAGGTTCTCAAACAATGTACAAGGCTATATAATGAAGCCCTTACTGCGACAAAAAAAAATTCTTAATTCAATGTTGAATAGTTTACGAAATAGAGATCTATTTAATTATAAAAAGTAGAAATCTGTTTATGTATATCGTCAATACTTGTGTTTTCTGAATCAAGTATAATTTTACATTTTTTCTTCAATAAATCAATTTCAGATTCTACTTCGTGATTATCAATTTTTGTAAAGCCGTCGAGAGAAATTTGTTCATCACCTTCTTTTAGTCGCTTACAATATCGTTCATAGCGAATTTGAAGAGGTGCATCAATGAAAACAAACAAAGAGAAATTAGAAATTATTTTTAATTCTTCATAAATTGAGAAATGTCTAATTCCCTCTATTATAATTGAATTAGATGAAGTAGGCTGAGATGCAATAACATTTTCTAAAAATAATTTTGAGTTTTCATGAATAAATTTATTTCCAAGACTTTGTAATGAATCTCTATCAGTTTTAAGATCACGTTCTTTACTAAAGTTAAAAATATATTTCCCAAACGACAATATTGGAATGTCAAAATGTTCACTTAATTGTTTTGCAATTGTTGATTTACCTGAACAAATTCGACCTATTAATCCTAAAACATATTTAATTTCCATCCTCTGAACTTTTATTTTCAAAAAGAGTATTATTCAATCCCAGCTTAACTATTGACCAACCAGTTTTATCTGACTTATTTGTTTCAATAGGATTAATCTTGAGTACAAGCTCAAAAGAAATTAAACTTAAATATTTTGAATAGGATTTGTTTGATAAAAAATTATCATCCCAAGCTAATTGATTTCCGTATTGATTTTCTGTTAACTCTACTTTTCCTTTTGTAAGATTTGAGAAATACGCAACATCTTTAACTATAAAAAAACCGACAATGGAACCGCCTGATTTTTTAATTAACACAATATCCTTTGGTAATACTCGCCTGTATGGTATTACATTGTTTATTGAAAAACGAGATTCCATAGTTTTTTTTCCTGAAAGAATCATTGATAAAAATGGTTCAGTAAAAACCGCCAAATGAATGTTGATAGCTTCATCTCGAAATAACTTATCAATCTGCAAATTACTTTCATCAGAATATTTAGCAGATTGTATTATATCGTTAAGTAGTTTGTCTTTCCATTTCATAATAAATCCAATCTAAATAATCTTTAAATTCTCTTTCTTCAAACTGTGTAATTGTATCTAAAAATTCTTTAATTATTTTTTGATCATCGTTTAGTTCAGAGCCTTTAATAATTAAATCAATTGTTCTTAATAATCCTTTGGGACAATTTGTTTTGAAAATTCTATTTCCGGAAGTCCAAACATTTGCATTTTTTCTTCTCTCATCGCTTAAGCCAACTGTAGGTAATATATCTCCTTTAATTAGAGGTAAAATTGCCAAGTTTTCATTAGGCTCAATGTTTTCTGTAGTATCTATTCTTATGCGTGAAGTATTGTATTCTCTTTCAACCCATTTCTGCTGTACTGAATTATGATTAGGTCGGTCAATTGATACTTCTTCAATTTTTCTGAAAATTGCAAGGTCACCTTTACGCCAAAACGGTAAAATATGTTTTATTCCAGCTGCTCTAAACGCATTGAATTCAAAAAAAGGCATGGAGTATTGTAATTGTTGAGGTTCCAAAGCTTCAATACACAATCCCAAACGTCTGCTAAACTCAAACCATCTAAGCCTTTCCTCAATAATGTTCGAACGAGTATTCAAAGGCGGAAGACTTATGATTATTAACCCACCGATTGATACACATTTTGCTGCTAACCACATAAACTGAAAGAAATGAGAAGTGTACCAAGGCGGATCCATCACTATACAGTAATGTTCTGATAACATTTTAGGATTGATGGTAAAGATGTCCTCTTCGATTGTTTTGAACCTTTGTGTATCTGTACTTATTTTTTTAAGTCCTTGGATAATCGGCGCATTTCTTTCAATTAAGCTAATTGTATTAGGAACATCTTTTAATATGGCAGTAGCAAAAAGTGTGGGCATACCTAAGAAAAGAAGTTTATCAGTTGGGCTGACAACTGAAAGAATTTTATTAATAAGTTTATTTAAACTGAAAGAAGAATTACGCCATTCAAAATCTAAAGGGTGAGGTGTTTTTAAAAAATCGAAATAGCCCATATACTTTTGTAGATACAGTTTGGGCTCGCTTGGATAAAGTTGTAATGTATTACTATCTACATTGACTTCCTTTATACTCCATAACTCATTTATACAAACTAATTTACCTTCTTCTTCCATTGTCTTTAGAAGAGATAAAGCTTTAATAGGATTGTAACCGCTAAGGTTTTTGCTAATAAATTCAAATGACCTTGGTTGTTTGGAAAAAACGCTTAAACTGACCATAGTAAAACGCTACAAATTAAGCAGGCAAA
>CAXSDU010000196.1:0-3796 GCA_964236165.1 uncultured Parafilimonas sp.
GAATTCCTTTTGTACTGAATACATCTTTGGTAAATACAATACCTGAAAAATCAGCAGGATTACCTGCTACACCGCCCATAACAGTAACGTCATTGCCTGCGGCATCCGTCAATCCGTTAATCAACTCTTCTCCCGACATACTGATATCAACAACGGAGATGATGAAGCCGGGATTTTTAAATGCGTGAACGCCTGCTTCCCCAACCTGCCGGGCTGCTTCAAACGGAGATGATTGTGCATATTCTTTTAGTATAATGCGAAAATAATTTAGGTTGATATTGAGTAATAATATTACAATGCTATCATCTGCTTCAATCCCTTCTTCCGTAAATTTTTGTGCAGTGCTGGCGCCGAAAATGGCAATGCTTTCTTTATTTAGTATGGCTTGTACACCTTCTGCATTTTCAATGTTGGTTAAGAAAACAATAGCAAGCGTTGGTGTAAAACCATCGCTCATGCTTTGTTGTAAAGCAGATTGAATCTCTTCCGGCGATTTTCCTTTGATTGATTTTGCTTTCATTGTTTTCTATTTTACTCAAATAATTTCAAATTTCAAATGCATCTGACTTTTGTTCTGCCTCTTCCATCAAATTTTTAAAACCATCTTCGTTTCTAATATTTTCAAACAGAATATTTTTAGACAGAAACATATAAGGGAAGAAGATTTTCATGGCATGCCCCAACAAATCAAGTGCCTTCTCCTTCTCATCAATTACTGCATAACATTCTGCTAAATGAAATGCAAAGTGATGATCGTTTTTTGCTTCAACTTCCAGTTCGTCTGTAGCATAGGTGAATGCCTGTTCTTTATTTCCTTGCAGACCATTTTTCAAGAATAGCAACTGGTGTGTAAATGCCCAACCGGGCAAAGCAGTTGCAAGGTTGTCAACCAACGGAAACGCAGCTTCATTTTTTCCGCACCAGAAGTAAACTGACGCTAACATCCATTGGGTTAGAGGACTAAGCGGATCCATTGCGTGAGCTTTCTCAAAATACGGTAAACCGTCAAGTGTTGAATCCAAATAGAAAGACCCTTTCATAATATAAGACATGGGTGTAAGCGGATCAATCTCCATTAGTTTGTCTCCAAGAGATTGTGTTACCTGCGACTTTCCTGCATACAAATAGGTTTCCAGCAAACCGAATAAAGCATCAGAATTGTTGGGATCAATACGCAATGCATTTTTCATTGCATTACAGGATGCCTGTAAATTTCCTTCCGACCAATATGCCCATCCGAGCACCACATATGCCAATGGTGAATCGGGATTTATTGCGAATGCTTTGCTGGAATAATCTTTCGCTTTAAGAAAGTAAGACCTATCTTTTTTGTTTACAAAGCGGGAATAAAAAAAGTTAGCATAACCCAGCATTGCATACAGCAGATCATTTGGTCCCATAAGGTCGAGACCGTTCTGTAAAAGCTTGAACGCATTTTCCATTGACGCTGCACTACCGCGAAAAATTTCCTGCCTTGCTTTAAGGTAACACTCATAAGCATGGATATTTGTAATGGGTCGCTCTGCAATTTGCTGATCTTCCTGGGGAGTTAATTTTAGCTTAAGCGCATCTACAATAGAACGGGAAACCTTTTCCTGTATATCAAAAACATCTTCCAGTGTTCCATTATATTTTTCCGACCAGATATGTGAGTCGCTAGCAACATCAATCAATTGGGCTGTTATACGGAGATTGTTGCCGGCCTTTCGTACACTTCCTTCCAGCACATACCGTACATTCACTTCATTGGCAATTTCTTTAATTTTTTTCTGCGTGCCTTTAAAAGTCATGATGGAACTTCTGGAGATCACCGATAGCTTATTTACCCGTGACAAATCAGAAATAATTTCTTCCGTTAATCCATCGCTGAAATATTCCTGTTCAGGATCGCTGCTCATATTGGCAAATGGCAAAACGGCTATGCTGTTCCGTGTAGTGATACTTAACTTTATCTCAACGGGAGCAACAAACTCGTTCAACAGTACAACTTCATACATACGAACCGGCTCTTTTACATTCTTCAGCGTTTCTTCTTTTACAAATTTTGTTTCAATGTTTTTTTTGTTAGCAACATTATGCTGTACCGATTCTGAAATGTAGATAGAACCGGGTTTTGCTGCCGACTGAATTCTTGATGCGATATTTACTCCGTCGCCAAACACATCATCATTTTCAAAAACTACTTCGCCTAAGTGAATCCCAATTCTTAATTGAAATTCTTTTGCTGCGTTACAATTCTCTTGAATTTTTATCGCTGCATTTACTGCATCTGAAACAGTATTGAAGCTTACCATCACACCATCACCAAGTTCTTTTATCCATCGCCCATTAAACTGTTGGATTACTGGTTTTTGCATTGCCCGGTTTATGTTGAGCAATTCAAAAGCTTTTTGTTCATCATTGCCCATTAATGCTGTATATCCAACTATATCAGTAAACATTATAGCGGCAAGCTGGCGGGTTTGAGACATTAGTTTATCAATTATTGATTTTTTATTTTTCTTTCAATACCACCAGGCAGCATGTATTATTATGATAATCATATTTACCTGTTTTAGATTTTCCATATTCGCCGTAGGAAAAAAAGCCTGCCATAGGTGCATCCCAGATTTTTTGCACCTGCTCAATCTCCTCTTTCATTACAACCCCAAACGATAGATACCTGCTCACGCATGAAAACATGATCAAAGCATCGGCTTGCTGCTGTGCATTGTCCTTAATGCCTTTACAGTCTTCCACGACTTTATCAATAGAATCAAAATCCGGTGGCAGCGAAAATTTAATTTTTGACCCTTGCGGCACTTTGCCGGAACAAATAAGTGAACGGTCTTCACGATTGGCAAACATGGCTGTGCGTATTACAGGATCTACATTTTCTCGTTCCACCTGCAATGGATAATACCAGGAGCTTAGAAATGTCACGATATCCTTGTTGCCTTCCTGCTTTATCTCAACGCCAAGGTAATTCATCAACATATCCAATGCTGGTTTATTGTCTATGGTATACACAATATTACCTTCGCTTTTAGTAACTGTTTTTGTTGTGCCAATAGCCTTCCAGCCACAAGTAGCTATACCCTTAACATCTATTTTATCTTCATCAATAATGAGTGCTACAATTGCGCTGTCTTTACTTTTTCCGTTGGTAAAAACAAATGTTGATTCAAGTGCCAAATCATCTCCTGCCTTACCTCCAAATATGGTTACTTCTCTGTCTGTAGACGAGGGAGATTTTCCAAAACCTTGTGTGATACCTTCAATAAATGGCTCACCATCTAAGGACACCCCGCTGTTTGCTATGATAAATGCAGGGTTGGTAAAGGTTGCTTTTCCGGTAATGCCCAGTTTGTTTGCGTCTTCGAAGGCGGTCTCCTGGCTTGTTTCAAGAAATTCTATTTTAAAATAAGCCGGATTCATGTCGAGCAACATCATAACAATGCTGCCTTCTTCAATGTCTCCATCAATAAATTCGCCTGCAGTGGTAGCACCAAATACCTGAATGCCTTTTTCGTCAAGTAATTTGGAAATAGTTTCGCTGTTTTGTTTAACAGATAGGAATACAATTGCTAAAGTTGGTTTGTATCCATCAGCCATGCTTTGCTGTAATGCTGATTGAATCTCTTCAGTAGATTTTCCTTTGATTGATTTTGCTTTCATTGTTTTCTATGGCGTTAATCAAATCCTGCTTAATTAATATTGTAATTATATTTATTTTCTTGCTTCCATATCTATCTCAATAAGTTGGTTGTCTAATGCCAGCCCTTTTACTTCCAGCCATGTACCAGTAGGGAATTGC
>CAXSDU010000197.1:0-3404 GCA_964236165.1 uncultured Parafilimonas sp.
GACTACTCCAAACAGTTAGGCATTCTACGCAGAGCTGGGGGAAGGGAAATAGTATACAATGCAAATGGTTAGGCATAATAACATAAGCTGTTGTCTTGATGTTTTTTTCTCATTCAAATACTTGAACCACTTATAAACTAAATCATAAGTGTTAATGAGTTGAAAAAGCGGCAGCCAGTTGAAGCAGGTAAATGTTATGTAATATAAGCTTGATTGATTGCTATGAGTTATTCGAACAGGCATTTACTAAATTAAACATATTGGCTTACAACGCAAGGTCTCATGCTGCGCACATTAGCTATACAATGAAGACCCTGCTGCGACAGAAATACGCAATGAGCACTCACTTGGGAAGAAAGAAGCCCGGCGCTGTTAACCGGGCTCTCTGCGTTATAACCTTACCGTGCTTTTTTCTTTGGATCCGCTTTCTTCTGTGCTGAGCTTTTCTTTTTAGTAGGCTTATTCTTCCTGGGTTCAGCTGTCTTTTTTGACATACAATTAAATTTAATGTTAGTGAATTATTTACTCATAGCTGCAGAGTATTTCTTCCCGTTCTTCCATATTGTCCTTTACGAACGGGCAACTGTACAGTCAGAAAATAAGTAAATAAAGATATGCTTATATTATACAAGCGCATTTGGACAGAAGCCGGCTTTGATGATATGCAGTTGCCCGAACAAGAACTAAGCGAAGTTTGCAACTTCGCTTGTGTTATCTTGAAGTTTTAAACTTCTTTTATTGCGTTGCCTGATGTTTAACAGAGGTTACAAACTTTTAAAATACATGCGGCGAAGTTGCAAACTTCGCTGAGACACCCAAATACTTCGCCGAGCTGTGGCAACCAATTAAAACAAGTAAAAGTGATATTAGTATAAACCTGATTGGTTAGAATGATTTGTATGGACAGGCATTTACTAAATTAAGCATATTGGCTTACAACGCAGGGTCTCATGCTGCGCACAAGGCTATGCGATGAAAACCCTGCTGCGACAGAAGAATTATATTAGGCTATTGATTTAATAATTTTTCTGCTTCTTGAATGCCCAAAGGAGATAAGTGAACAAATTCTAAATCGGTGTCATACTCTATAAGTTTCTCTTTATTCAAGAGCATTAATACAGACGATTTGAACATAAATAAAGAACTGTATTCAGTCCATTCAAATAAATCTTCAACTGCAACGGCATTATCTGTCTCGGAATAAACAAACAGTAATACTTGTTCTTTATATGATAGCCCTTTCTTTAAAATTCGTTTCTTGCTATTAATTTCCCAAATTAATGGAATTGATTTTGTATTAAGAGAATCAACAACAGCCTGTGCTTCTTCAATAGATAAGGTGTGATATACTCTTATAAATTCAGCGATTATCCAATCTGCAGTTTTTACAATAGTTGCAGAATCGATTTTATTTGCATCTACATCCCCACCCACATGCCCGATTCCTCTTTTATTTCGTAAAGTATAAATTAAAATAATGGCACGAGGAATAGTTAATCGTATAGATTCATGTGCAAGTGCTTTTGGTAATTTTTCAAATTCAATTAATTCTCTTGATAAGTTTCCAATTCTATCACTAAATGGTGTGTATTTACCTGCTTGTAATTCATGTTGAATAAAACGAAATAATGTTTCACAAAACTTACCAGCACTTAAACCAGCAGCATCATATTGTCCATTAAATTGTGCTTTATTATTTCGTTCTTTTAATTCAAGAAAAGTTGATATAATTCTTTTCTTGAAACTTTTTTCAACAGAGCCTAATGCAGTATCTAATATTGTTAAATTAGACGAAATATTCGTATTGACCTTCTGCGTTTTTTTCACGTTTTAATTTGTCTGATTTAATCATTCTTTTTAATGGTGTGGCTATACTTCTTGAATCATACGTTTCTGCTTTATTAACTTTTAAATGCTCTATTATTTCACCTGTTTTTCTTTTTGTATCAAAAAATTTTTCTTTAATTAATATTTCTAAATAATAGATTGGACCCTTGTTTCTTTTTGCTGCAATTGACTTGTCCCTTAAATTATCGGAATTCTCCTCGCCACTTTTTTTATTTCGTTTTGCACTTCTTGTTCCTTCCTTAAATTTAATTGAACCTTTTATTATTGTGTCATCCGCCAGCTCCTTTAAAATAGCTTCAGATGTTTCTCTACCAGGAACACTTAATTGTATATTATTTCCCTCCCTTAGTACTTCATCAGCCCTACCAAACCATTTTCTAAAATTTGAGTCATATAAGCTTGCAGATGTTAAAATATCTATCAATGTAGTTTTTTCAATTTGTTCTTGTTGTGCCTTTTCGTAAGCATATAAAGTCAATAAAGTAAGCCTTTTGCCTTGGTCCATTTTTCCATTATGCTTGAGTCTCGAATTAATTAATTTTAATTTACCATCTTCAAACTTGAAATATTTGATTAAAGTTTCATTTAAATCAAAATCTTCTAAAACAACAGCATCCTCTGGCTCATTTACTTTGCTATTTGTATTATTAATTAACTGCTTAGAAGTATTCGATTTAGCATTGAAATTAAAAGGGTTTTGAATTTTCTTATGCTGCAGTCCGCCGCCAAGAATTGTGGCAAATGTTTCAGCTAATGTATTTCCTACTTCATTGGAAAATGATGAATGAAATTTTTTGTATTCACCTTTTTGTTCATAATCAATAATATTTTTGTCTTCTACTTGCGTATTAACTACTAATGTGCCGCAATTAATACAAGCTTTTGCTTTAAGCAAGAGAGGTTCACCACATTTTTTGCATTTTAGTTGAGTTGCACAGTTTGGGCAAAAAAAAGGATTTAGGGCTTCAGGTAAAATTGTGCTGCAATTAAAACACTCGGTTAATTTATTTTCCATAATTCTAATATAAGTATTGGTTAAGACATATTTATATTTTCATATTCAGAAGTGCAAAACTTGTGAATGCTGACAGCATTTCATCAGTTCACTGGCTGCCGGATTGCAGTGAAAAGCCCGGTGAAGAAATGTGGGTTGGCTTTGTGCCGGACTTGTAACGTAAAGCCGGAACTGCTGCTGATAGTTGTACAATTGCCGAGAGCCCCAAATAAAAAATCATTCTTCATCATTCAACATTTCTCCATTCAATAATTCAGGTAATGTATTTTTCACTTCATCATTGCTTATGAGTTCTACATTCTTTAATTTCTTTTCTATGGCGCGGGTGCGTACACCTGCTACATTTTCTAACTGGTCAAGCCCTGTTTGTATATTCTTTTGTGCCTTATCAAGCATGCCGCTAAAGTTGCCGAACTCTGTTTTTACGCCTTTTAATATTTCATATACTTCGCTGCTGCGCTTTTCTATGGTGAGCGTGCGAAAACCCATTTGTAAACTGCTTAAGAAGGCGGAGAGCGTGGTGGGGCCGGCGATGTTTATT
>CAXSDU010000197.1:3436-3716 GCA_964236165.1 uncultured Parafilimonas sp.
GGCAGGAAGAGGATGGCAAAGTCGGTGGTGTTGGGTGCATCAATATAGCGGCTGCAGATGTCGGCAGCGCATTTTTTTATGCCGCGTACAAAGGCTTTGCGGCTTTCTTCGATTTGCGTGGCGTCCCCATGTTCGTAAGCATCAGTAAGCAGTTCAAAATCTTCTTTGGGAAACTTACTGTCAATAGGCAGCCACAGCGGTGCATCATCTTTGCCGGGCAGCTTTACGGCAAATTCAACCATGGCATTGCTGCCGGGTTTTGTTTTTACATTTTTTGCAT
>CAXSDU010000198.1:0-3653 GCA_964236165.1 uncultured Parafilimonas sp.
GAATAGCGAACAAAAAGATTGGAAATACCTTCCGTCCGCCCAGCTTTTGCAAATACTTTTGTTGTACGCATACCTTAGTTAGGCAGTTCGTTTAAATTGTATCTTTTCGCAAATTCTCTCGGATTTAGATAGTAAACATCGCAGCCGCCGCCACAAACGTTTCCTTTTGCTTTCTTTGTCATAACAACTTTAATAAGTTTTAGTTCAAGAGTTGAAAGTGTCATTCGCTTTTGCATTAGAATATTATAGCCCCATAATCCAAACATTTGTTTTTCCAAATTTGCAGATTGCAGCCATTGCAATAGACTGTCTCTTTTATTGGCATTTACAAGAGAATTCATTTCGTCATAGTCTTTGATATTTTCTAGGGTTATTCTTAACCCACAAAATTGACCGACTATTTTGAATCTCCATAAATCTGTTTCATTTAAATCTGCTTCATATACCTTTCTAAATTCTGTCTTAAGTGCATTATACCTTGAAACGTTTATGAAAGTGTCAATTGGGACTGTTGTAAAAATCCGCTTTTCACCTTGCCTTTCTACATTGACGAAGCTGAAATGATAATAGATTATTTTATTCCCTTTTAATATCATTTTAAGAGTGTGGTTATTGCCTACTAAAGGATATTTGTCATAAATGTCATAGTACACCTCTTTATAGTTTTCAAATATTTCTCGTGATAAACTATTTCCATAGTCAATTAAGCTGTCCTTCTTTAAAGCTTTTTTGAATGCTTTTTCAAAAGTTGAATATTGTTTTGATTTAAGAGCGTCAGTGAACGCTTCAACTGGAATTTGAGATTTCAGTGAATAAGAGAAAAAAAGAGTCAATATAAAAACGGTAATCTTCATGTAAGGTTGCGTACAACGAAACGGCTTGCCGTCAGGTGGGGAGTTAGAATTCCTTCAGCCCGGTTCGTCTGCCCATAAAGGAACGGATTTTTTACTAAACCACAATGCAAGCCTGCGCACTACATGCGTAGCAAAAAGCGCAGGCGACTTAATAAACGGTCTGCCCATTAACTGAAGCACAATAAAGCTTTAGTGCTGAAGTTTCATTGTCTGCCCCACTTGCGGCAAACCGAATGTAATGCGAAGGCCAAAGTTATGATGCTCAAAAAAACAATATCAGGTCAAGCCGAACATTACCCATACTGTTATTTAGGAACACAGACTTAATAAACGGAAATTCCACTTACAACAAATAAACGCAGTTAAAAACTAAAATGCATTCCCTGGTCAACCCAAATAAACTGCCGGAGACGAAAATGTTATTTCGAAATGCCGTTAAAGTTGATCATTTTTCAAACAACATAAAATGCCCACACTCCTGTCTGCCACCATTTATTGAAAGTAAAGAACTACAAACACCGAACGTTTTTTATAACTCGCTTTTTTATTTACAAACCAATATTTGCCAATTGAAGTTTCCCGGCCCGGATACTCATAAGAACAAAAAGTGTGGGAATTAAAAACTACTAAGTCCTTGCTACAATTTTTCTTAAACACAAAAGCCAGGGAATATTATTTACAAAAACTATTTGTCCGGTCAAGCCGATTTAACGAACAGTATAATTAAGAACTGCGCTTTGTCTTTGGCTTTCGCATTACGATACGGCTTGGCGTCAGTGCAGGAATTCAAAGCTCGTCCTTTAGATTTGTATTCGATTATTTTAATAGTATTATTATTACTATTAATGTTTTCTTTTTTTGCTTCTTTTTTTCTTTTACAATTCACAATTTTGTGTGGATAACCTAACCTCCGGTAGCGGCTCATTCATCGTTCGTCAAGGTTAATTACCTATGGGCAGATAAAATCCTCTACCGGTTTTTTCCCTTTGTGGCCATATAACAATTAGGGCTTTTATACCCATTATTAAGGACTTGGACCGATGGGGCAAAAATGGTTAGATCATTTACACAAAAATATAAATTCATTATGAACAAGTCACAATTTTTCATCGGTATTGATGTATCAAAACCTTATTTCGATGCGTCATTAATTACAGTCAACAATCATGTTAAAAGCGAATTAATCTCAGATCGGTTTAACAATGATCACGGAGGAATAAAGACTTTTAATTCCTGGCTGAAATCTCACAAAGTAACATTTGATAACAACACGTTGTTAGTTGTTGAAAACACAGGCATCTATCACCGCCTGCTATGGGCATTCTGCAGCCTCAAAAAAATTAACCTGCATATCGGCAATGCGGCCCACATTAAATGGAGCTTCGGTATAGCAAGAACTAAAAATGATAAGATTGACAGCCAGCGCCTTTGCAGTTATGCAGTAAAAGAAGCAGATACGCTGAAAGCTACGCCAGCACTCAATCCTGTGCTTTTGCAATTGAAGGATCTTATAACAGCAAGAACCAAATTGCTTTCCCAGTTCAACGCTATCAGGACATATATTGCCGAACTTAAAAATGTAAATGATGCCGGTATACAGAAAACATTGGAAGATGCTTATCAGCACGCAATTGAAGGAATGAAGGCTTCTATCAAAAATATTGAAGCTGAAATTAAAAACATCCTCAATAAAAACGCCTGCTTTAAAAAGACATACGATTTACTGTTAAGTGTACCAGGTATCGGGCACCTGACGGCAGTTTACCTCATCTGTTGTACAAATAATTTTGCCGGCGGCATTACGGGCAAGCAACTGGCCTCCTATGCCGGAGTTGTACCCTTTGAACATAGTAGTGGAATTAGTGTAAGGAGAAGAAACAGAGTTCATTCCATGGCTAACAAAGAGCTCAAGAAAATGCTGCACTTGTGTGCATTGACGGCAATAAAAAACTACGATGAGTTTAAACAATATTATAATCGAAAAAAACAAGAGGGCAAACACAGTATGAGTGTACTGAATGCTATCAGAAATAAGATTGTTTTAAGAGCAGTCGCCGTAATTAATAAACAGGAAGGCTATGTGGATAACACCAAAAAAGCGGCATAAAATTTATCGAAAAATATTTGGAGAGGTCATAACAATCTGCCCGAACCGCTGATGATAAAGAACAAAAAGATGAGGATTTATTCGTCTGCCGGCATAGCAGCAAACCCAATGTTGGCTGTAGTGCATTCATTACATCATTGGCACTTGTCTTCGTCGATAATAAATTCTGTCAGATAGCCTCACGAAGTAATAGTCTCGTCTATTTTTTGTGTTGTTGGTAATTTGTCTAGGTATTGTTGCAAAGTCATAGATAACTTCTGTCACACCAAACAATGTGATTGTCTTGAAAGTAACATTGCTGTCAGGAATTTCAAAGTCAGAGCCACTTTTATAAGTTACATATACTGATGAACCCAAAGTAATTATTTTCTTTCTCATCACAGCATCTTCTACATCATTAGCATTAAAATCCTTCTTTACTTTGTCAAACGTTACCGCGACAGCAAATTCAGCAGCCTCTTTTACTACACCAGTGTCGTTGGAAACAGTTTTGATGACAGAATTGTCTGTAGATTTTTTTGAAATAACGCAACTAGACAAAGTTGTCACTACAATTAGAAAATGTATGGAGCGTATCTTTGTCAATGAGAGGTCTTTTTGCATTACAGCCAACGAAGGCGTATTGCTGATGGGCTGGCATTCTGCGCTGTGTCAGCCCGGACTGCTGCTGATTATTGTTTGAAGCCGAAGAT
>CAXSDU010000199.1:0-3564 GCA_964236165.1 uncultured Parafilimonas sp.
TAAATAAGCTGCAAGCACTGCCGGTAAAGTGTTCATTATGTTATGTAATGCCTTACCATCGTAAGTAATAGGAATATCAGTTACTTTAAGCACGCGAATTTTCCACGTGCCTTTTAAAATTGACACATAACCATTTTCATACACCACTGCATAACCGCCTTTTCTGCAATGTTTTTTTATGCGCGGATTATTTTCATCCATGCTAAAAAATGCAACATTACAATCAAGCGTTTCGTGCATTTTATAAACAAGATCATCTTCTGCATTTAAAATAGCAAAACCATCTTCTTTCACTGTTTCAGGAATTACGCTTTTTACTCTTGCCATTTGTTCAAGCGTTTGAATGCCGGCAAGGCCCATGTGATCTGCGGTTACGTTGGTTACAATTGCAACATCGCATTTATCAAAAGCCAAACCTGATTTTAATAAACCGCCGCGTGCAGATTCAAGCACAGCAAAATCAACAGTAGGATCGCTTAGCACAAACGTTGCACTTACCGGGCCGGTGCAATCTCCTTTCATCATCATCTGGTTTTGAATGTACACACCATCACTTGTTGTGTAACCAACTTTTTTACCTGCAGTTTTGCAGAGATGCGCTGTTAATCTTGTAGTGGTTGTTTTGCCATTTGTTCCTGTTATCGCTATGATCGGAATTCTTCCGGTGCCGCCTTTGGAAAATAACATATCAATTACAGGTTCGGCTGCATTACGCGGCAGGCCGGTTGAAGGTTCAACATGCATTCTGAAGCCCGGAGCTGCATTTACTTCGAGCACAGCGCCACCATTTTCTGTAACAGGTTTGCGCAGGTCCGGCGCCATAATATCAATTCCGCAAATATCCAGGCCAATGATGCGTGCAATACGTTCTGCCATAAAAATATTTACCGGATGCACTTCATCTGTAACATCTGTTGAAGTACCGCCGGTTGAAAGATTTGCTGTTGGCTTTAATAAAACAAGTTCATCTTTTGCAGGCACTGTTTCTAATGTATAATCTTTTTCATCCAGCATTTTTTGTGTGAACTGATCTATGGTAATTTGTGTAAGTACTTTTTCATGTCCATAACCGCGGCGCGGATCTTTGTTTGTTGTATCAATCAGCCATTGAATATTATGTTCACCATCGCCGATAATACTTGCCGGCGTTCTTAATGCTGCACAAATAAATTTATAATTAACAACGAGCACACGAAAATCAAACCCTGTTATAAATTTTTCAACAATAGATGTGCTTCCATATTTCTGCGCAGCTTCCAGTGCTTTCGTTGCCTGTTCCCATGTTGTAATGTTTGTTGTATTGCCTTTACCATGATTACCATCAATAGGTTTTATTACTAACGGATATCCGAATTTATCAATCGCATATTTCAATTCTTCTTCTTCTCTAACCGTAGTTCCGTTTGGAACTGGTATTTGCGCAGCGCTTAATAAATTTTTTGTTTCTTCTTTATCGCCTGCAATATCTACAGCAATAGTTGATGTAGTGCTGGCAATAGTAGCACGAATTCTTTTTTGATGTACACCATAACCTAACTGCACGAGGCTTTGTTTGTTTAAACGGATAAAAGGAATATCGCGTTTTACAGCTTCTTCTACAATAGCGCCGGTTGATGGACCAAGTCTTGTATCTTCTCTTATTTCGCGCAGTCTTTGAATATCAGGATCAAGATCATAATCTTTTGCATCTACCAATGCCTGCGCAATACGAACGGCTGCCCTTGCGGCATAAACGCCGGCATCTTCTTCCATATAATCGAACACTACAAAATATTCTGCGTTATTACCTGTGCCTCTTGTGCGCCCGAAACCGCAATCCATGCCAGCTAAAGTTTGTAACTCCAAAGCAATATGTTCAATTACATGACCCATCCATGTTCCTTCTTTTACGCGCAGAAAAAAACCGCCTTTATCATCTTCGCTGCAACGATGTTCGTATAAAGTAGGAATTAATGCTTCCATGCGTTCTGAGAAACCTTCTATTTTATTTGTTGGACGTTCTTCCAGCTCTTCAAGATTTAATTTCATTTGTATGAGCTTTGGGCGGCGCACACTCCAGTAATTCGGACCTCTTAATATTTTTATCTCTTCAATTTTCATAAGCTATGTATTAATAATTCTGTTGATTTTTTAAAGTTAACTGTTAACCGTTTTCTTTATGAATTTTTTTATTTGAATCAATACTATTATTTTCACAACAACAAATCAAAACTTTACTTCTTTCATTTTTACAAACCTTGCTTTTATGACAGACAAACAAATGTTGCCAAACGCTACTACTGTACTTGTGTTAGGAATTTGTTCAATTGTATTTTCTTGTTTTTTTGTCGGACTTATTTTAGGTATTATAGGATTGGTTCTTGCATCCAAACCCAGAAAATTGTATAAAGAAACACCTGAACTTTATGATGGTTATGGATCATTGAATGCAGGTTATATTATGTCTATAATCGGTACTGCACTTGGCGGATTATATACTATTTACTGGATAATTTGGGTAGCTATTTTAGGCAGCGCATCAATATGGGGTTTTCACCATAATTATTATTAACAGTTATCTCTTCAATAATTTTTTGTATGATTTCATGGCTACAAAAACATATGCTGCCATGTGCATACAAATATTTTTTTGGAATTGATTGTCCGATCTGCGGCGCGCAACGTTCTTTGCTGTTGTTAATGCAGGGAAATTTTGCTGAAAGTTTTAAATTATATCCACCACTTATTTTTTTATTGACGATTATGTGTTTGGCAATTGCCTATTTGATTTTTCCTAAAATTATTAAAGCAAAATATTTAAAACAATATGCAGTATTTGTTTTGATAATTATTTCTTTAAACTATGCATACAAAATCGCAACGCATAATTTGTAATTTCTTATTGATTAAAATCAGGATTATTCAACGCGGTTTTTCTTACATCAATAACAAAAGTTTTTGTCCATTTGTCGTGCCACGGATGACTACCAAAAGCGCTAAATGCTTCAAAGGGAACTGCACGGCTTAGTGAGCGAAGTAAAGCAGTTCTTGCTGATATCTTTGAGCCAGTTTCATTAACTGCTTTCGTGCCTGTGATAAATTTTCCAATAGTTCTGCTTTTAAAAATTATTTCAGAAAAAAAATATAGTATAACATATATTAATAATGCCGTCAATCTTTCAAATAATTTGTAAGAGAAAGTATTCTGCTTGTAATAATCATCATAACTATAATTTTTGGGTATAAAAACAAAAACAAGCATGAAAGCAATTGGGATAATAAAAATTACAAGATCAATAAAATAATTTAAAAAGCGTTTGCCAACACTTGCTAAAATGGGATTGAATTCAAGATCGAATAAAAGCGATTAATCTTCCATAAAACAGCAGTTTGGTTTAGAATGCAATAATAAAAAAAATCTGGTAAATATTATTGCTCAATTAGTTTTACTACTTCCTGCGCGCAACCAAATGCAAGTGTAAATCCACTGCCGCCATGTCCGTAATTATGAATAATATTATTTTCTTTTTCAACTCTAACAGTTGGGCGATAAGGTCTAAGTCCCGACCAATCACCAATAATTTT
>CAXSDU010000200.1:0-3547 GCA_964236165.1 uncultured Parafilimonas sp.
AAAAAAACATCAAGACAACAGCTTATGTTATTATGCCTAACCATTTGCATTGTATTTTGTTTTTTCCAACGGCCGATTTTTCACTCAACAAAATCATCAGTAATGCCAAGCGATTTGTGGCTTATGAAATAATCAAACGACTAAAAGAAAATAATCAAACAGAAATCTTACAACAGTTACAATCAGCAGTTACTGAAAAAGAAAAAAAGAAAGGTCAGTTGCATAAAGTATTTGAAGAAAGCTTTGATGCAAAGAGTATTGACAACAGGAAATTCTTATTACAAAAACTCAACTATATTCATTTGAATCCTGTTCGGGGCAGTTACAAATTAATAAATGATTGGAGAGAATACGAACATAGCAGCGCAGGTTTTTACGAACTACAACAAGTGAGGCATTTTGTTCCTGCACACTATGAAAAATTAGAATAACGCAGGGTCTCGTGGCTTTGCACAAAGCTGATAACGAAGACCCTGCTGCGACGTAACGTCTTTATTGATGTTGATCATTAATGAATACTTGTACCAGCACCTACCCCATGATGTTTGGTACTTACCCGTGCAGACGCACTGCAAGAACTAACCGTAACGTACAATACCATAAGCAAAGCTGCGATTATTGAATACTTTTTCATAATTATTTATGTTTACTAAAAAGCATTAAAAACTATGCCGTTTTCTTAAGCTACCCTAGCTTACGGTACAATACAAGTGTTTGGCGTCTCCCAGCTCTATTTTCCTTCTCCGCAATGTCTCTTTAGCAAAGCCATGTGTGCAGGCAAGGACATTGCGACAATCGAAGCTCAAAAGCTCATTCAATTCCTTAACTTCAATTTCTGTCGCAGCAGGGTCTTCATTGCATAGCTAATGTGCGCAGCATGAGACCTGCGTTGTAAGCCAATATGTTTAATTTAGTAAATGCCTGTTCGAATAACTCATAGCAATCAATCAAGCTTATATTACATAACATTTACCTGCTTCAACTGGCTGCCACTATTTCAACTCACCAATGCTTATGATATAGTTTATAAATGGTTCAACTATCTGCTAACACAAAAGAGTATAAAAACAACAGCGTATGTAATCATGCCTGATCATCTGCATTGCATACTATTTTTTCCAACAGCTGATTTTTCACTCAATAAAATTATCAGCAACGCAAAACGTTTTATGGCGTATGAAATCATCAAAAGATTAAAAAATGCTACCAGGAATTAATACTGCAACAACTACAATCATCCGTTACTGATAAAGAGAAAGCTAAAGGTCAACTACATAAAGCATTTGAAGAAAGTTTTGAAGCAAAAAGTATAGACAATGAAAATTTCTTTATGCAAAAACTCAACTATATACTTAAATCCGGTTAGAGGAAATCATAAACTTGTAAATGATTGGAGAGAATATGAACATAGCAGTGCAGGCTTTTATGAGTTACAACAAGCGAAATATTTTGTTCCTGTACATTATGAAGAATTAGAATAACGCAGGGTCTCGTGGCTTTCGCACAAAATGCCCGTAACGAAGACCCTGCTACGACGAGATAATGTATTAATAAAATATTATGCACTTGTTAAGTTGTGTTAATCGCGTGATGAGTGGCAATACAACAAAGGCATTAAATTATATTTTGGCAAGATGTTATTGCCCGGATTAATAAAATTCATTCTGCATTATAGAATCATTATTTTCCGGCTATTAAAATTGCGGCAGGGTTTTTATAGTTAATTATATTATTAATTATTAATTTAAAAAATTTTAACATGGGAAACTTATTATATGTTATAGCAGTAATACTTATAGTGATATGGGGAATTTCATTTTTAGGAGGTTTTTATACAGGTGGCTTAATTCATATTCTCTTAGTTATTGCTGTTATAATGATTATTTTTAAATTGCTTAACAGAACTACTTAGGCATATTCTACGCAATAACAATCCGCAGGTTGCTGCTAAAGTGCAACAACTCAACCACATTTATATTGAGTTATAACTTTTTAAAGCCTTATTAACGCAGGATGTGCAACTTGTTGATGCGTAGTTTCAGACGTTTTTATATAAGCATTGCCTCATAGCAATAATCATGAAACCTGCTTTAATATACATTAGCGGTGATAGCTTAATGGTAGAGCATCCGTATTCCATACGGAAGACGAATGTTCAAATCATTCTCACCGCTCTTTATATTTCCTTCACTAATCTCCAGCCTGGCAAAGTATCCGGTTCTCTCGGCGAAGTTTGTAACTTCGCCGCATCTATCTAAAAGTTTATAACTTTTGTTCAGCTTTCAACAATACTGCAAACGAAGTTTAAAACTTCGGTATAACACAAGCGAAGTCGTATCTTGTTCCATTATTGTAAATTTAAATTGTAAGATATGAAATACATATGCCTGATAATGGCACTGTTGTTTTCCGTTATCGCGTTTTCACAAACCACCGTTAAGCTTGAGGATGCGGCAAACCATGTAGGAGATAGCGTAATTGTATGTGGCAAAATAGCAGACGTAGCTTTTGTTGAAACCATGGAAAACAGTCCGACGTTCCTTAATATGGGAGCACGTTACCCTAACCAGCTTTTAAACCTTGTCATTTGGCAAGATCAACGGAACCAGTATGATCCTGTACCAGAGAAGTTTTATATCAATAAAAATGTTTGTGTAACAGGTAAAATTGAAATCATATTTGATTTGCCGCATATAGTAATATACAATAAACAACAATTAAAGGTTACTGATTAAACAAGCATCTGCAAACCCCGCTTCGCGAAATATTCGGGTGTCTTGGCGAAGTTTATAACTTCGCCGCATTATATTAAAGTTTATACTTTTATTCAACTATAGAGCTATACAATAAATGAGTTTTAAATTTCAGTATAAATTAAATGAAGTTGCAAACTTCGCTTAGTATGGGATCTAAAAATAGTTTTCGGTCAAAATATATTACTGCATATATTTTTCAACATTCTTTCATCTAAACTTTTTATATTGTAAGCTTAAACTATACAATATGAAAAAAATAATATGTACTTATTTTTTAATTATAACAGTTCTCATTTCGCAAAATAAAGTAAGTGCCCAACCAATAACTTCAGAACAAATAAAAGCGCAAATGGTTGCTGACTGGCAACGTGCTAAAACATATACCATGGATTATCTTAATACAATGCCGGCAGATAAATATTCATTTCAACCTGTTGACAGTATTAAGCGAAGCTTTGCACAACAAATGCTTCATCTTGCATCCGGAAATATTTTGTTAATGTCTAAAGCAACAGATGCTACTCCACCTTCTTTTTTTGGTTATGATATAGAACATGGCACAGGCTCTCAATCAAAAGATTCAGTTATGTATTATGTAACTGCAAGCTATGATTACTGCATTAACGCGGTTCAAAATTCCGATGTAAACAAATGGGGAGAATCAATTGAAAAGAAAGTTACCAGGTTTGCCATGATGAATAAAGCTTTCGAACATCAAACACATCACCGCGGACAAACTACAATTTATATAAGATTACAAGGTATAAGGCCGCCGCAGGAAGAGTTGTTTT
>CAXSDU010000201.1:0-3448 GCA_964236165.1 uncultured Parafilimonas sp.
TAATACTTTTCTTAAAGCTGCATGCAGTAAGTGTGTTGCACTGTGATGAGTTGCTGTTTGTTTTCTTTTGCTGAAATCAACTTTTGCAATAATATCTTTTTCAATATTTGCCGGCAACGAATCTGCAAAATGAATAATAAGATTGTTTTCTTTCTTTGTATCTGTAATTATTAATTCTTCATTATTAATTATTAATTGCCCAGTGTCTCCAACCTGTCCGCCGCTTTCTGCGTAAAAAGGTGTTGCTTCTAAAACAATTTGATATTGTTCTTTGCCTTTGCTTTTTACTTTTCTATACTTCGCAACTTTTGTTCTTACTTCTGTTGAATCATAGCCAACAAATTCGCTTAATGCCACATCATCATTTACAACAATCCAATCTTCTGTATCAATTGCCGTTGCTGTGCGTGAACGATTTTTTTGTTGTTGCATTTCTACATTGAAACCTTCTTCATCAACACTTAAATTATTTTCACTTGCAATCAATTTTGTGAGATCAAATGGGAAACCATGTCTATCATAAAGTATAAAACAGATTTTACCTGGAATTGTATATTTAATACTTCCATCAATAAATCGTTCTCCAAACAAGAAAGATTTATCTCCAGTTTCTTTTACTAACTCATCGAAAACATTTGCCCTGTCACTAATTATAGAAATACTTTTCCCTTTAGAATATTGTATTAAAGTATCAAGGATTTCAATTCCTTTTCCAATAGTCTTTAAGAAAGCTTCCTCTTCATTTCTTATTTGTTTCGTTACAAAATCTTTTTGCTGATTAAGTTCAGGAAAAACATCTTCAAATTGCTTTGCAATAATTGGAACAAGTTGAAATAATAATGGCTGCTTAAAATCAAGATATGAATAGTAATACCGAACAGCTCTGCGCAGGATTCTTCTTATAACATAACCTGCGCCTGTGTTTGATGGCAATTGTCCGTCAGCAATTGTAAAACTGATTGCACGAATATGATCTGCTAACACACGAAATGCAACAGCTTCTTTGCTATCACTATAATCATATTCTTTATTGGTGATTTTTTCTATCTCTGTAATTGTTCCTGTAAAAACATCTGTATCGTAATTGCTTTTTTTATTTTGCAACACACGCACCAAACGTTCAAAACCCATTCCTGTGTCCACATGCTTTTGCGGCAATGGTTCAAGGCTTGCGTTTTTTAAACGGTTATACTGAATGAACACCACATTCCATATTTCTATCACCTGCGCGTCATCATTGTTGACCAATGTTTTTCCATCAACCTGTTTTCTTTCTTCATCTGTTCTTCCATCATAGTGAATTTCTGTACATGGTCCGCATGGACCAGTATCTCCCATTTCCCAGAAATTATCTTTTTTATTACCAAGCAAAATCCTGTCTTCAGCAATATGTTTTTTCCATTCAGTTAATGCTTCATCATCTTTTGGCAAACCCTCTTTTGTATCACCTTCAAAAATGGTAACGTATAATTTTGTTGCATCGATCTTATAAATTTCAGTCAGTAATTCCCAACTCCATGCAATGGCTTCAGCTTTAAAATAATCACCAAAACTCCAGTTACCCAACATCTCAAACATCGTGTGATGATAAGTATCAACACCAACTTCTTCCAAATCGTTATGCTTGCCACTTACACGCAAACATTTTTGCGTATCAGCAACGCGTTTAAATGGCGCTTGTTTATTTCCCAAAAAATAATCTTTGAACTGGTTCATGCCGGCGTTGGTAAACATGAGCGTTGGATCATTTTTTATAATGATAGAAGCTGAAGGGGCAATCTCGTGTTGCTTACTTTTAAAAAAATCAAGAAAGGTTTGTCGTATTTCTGATGAGGTCATAAAATGCTATATATTGAACAAGCTTCGCTTATAATTTTTTACAAATCGTTTTGTATTGAATCAAATTATCTTTGGCGCTTGTTAGAAAGCCAAAAGTAAAAAGTAAAAATTTATGTTCAGGGTTTTTGAATTTTTACTTCAAACTTTCTTTAATGAAAAATATAAAGTACTTCTTTAACACATATACATTACGGTTTGAAAAACTGGTTACTCCACTGCGTGTAAAACTATTGCGTGTATTTGCTTTTTTTGCAACCGCAATTGTAACTGCCGGTTTAATTGTAGTGATCGCATTTCAATATATTGATTCACCAAAAACAATTATGCTGGAACAGCAGAATGCTGATATGAAAGACGATTATGCTGTAATGCAGCAACAGGTAAATCAATTGCAGCAAAAAATGGATGAGTTATTAAACCGTGATAATAATGTATACCGCTCCATTTTCGAATCATCGCCCATACCCGATAGTGCAAGACTGAAAGCGATGGAAAAAACAAAAGAAGTGCAGCTGGTTACAGGTTTAGGTGAAACGGATTTGGTAAAAGGTATAGGCTCACAATTGAATCATTTAAAAATGCTTGTTGCTTATCAGCAAAAAAGTTTCAATGATATTGATGCGATGGTGCAGAATAAAGAAAAATTACTGGCTGCTATACCTGCAATACAACCTGTAAGTGATAAAGATCTTACACGTATTGCTTCGGGTTTTGGAACGCGCATTGATCCTGTTTACAAAGTTCCGAAGTTTCATGCAGGTCTCGATTTTACATCGCCCATTGGTACACCTATTTATGCAACAGCAGATGGCGTAGTTACAGATGCCGGTTTTAATGAAGGTGGTTATGGCAATCGTGTTATCATCAATCATGGTTTTGGTTATGAAACATTATACGGTCACATGTATAAAGTAAAAGCAAGAGCCGGACAAAAAGTAAAGCGTGGTGAAGTGATTGGCTATGTTGGAAGCACAGGTAAAAGTACAGGTCCGCACTGCCATTACGAAGTACACAGAAATGGCACACCCGTTGATCCGGTTTATTATTTTTATAATGATCTTACGCCCGAGCAATATGACCGTTTATTAAAGCTTGCGCAGACTGCAAACCAGAGTTTTGATTAATAGTTATTTAAAAGGCCGCCTGCAGACAGCCTTTTGTTAATACTTACTTGTAATGCTTTGCTTTTATCATGCGGGTGTAAGTTCTCCCGTGTAAAAGCTATTAGCCACTTCAGACCCGTCCAGGGTGGAGAAAGTGATCCATGTTTGCACCGTTTCTCCCGCAAAATTGCTAACGTCTAAGGTGCCTGCACCTGTTGAACGTTCTGCATCACTGCCATACGTTGACAGATTAAGATTAGGACAAAATGCTACAAATATTGCCCTGTCTGTTGATGTAGCCTTACCTAAACCGGTGTTATCAGTCCATGTGAAGAAAACTGTGTTGCCGGTAATAGTTGCGGCGGGGGCTACTGCATTTGGCAAATCGCCGCGGCTTACAAGTGCCTTTGCATAATCAATTGTGTAATCCGGTGCAACGCCTGTAATCGCGTTATGATAATTGTACGAAAAAGCAGCATTAAATTCAGACATTCGAACCTCGTACT
>CAXSDU010000202.1:0-3380 GCA_964236165.1 uncultured Parafilimonas sp.
GAACCGCTACTTAAAATCATCCATAACAATAAATGATGTAACAAGTATGTTCGCAGGGCTGCGACCATTAGTAAGAACAAAAGGTGTTACTAATACATCTTTATTAAGCAGGGATCATGTGATTATTGTTTCGCATTCTAATTTAATAACTATCACCGGCGGCAAATGGACAACCTATCGCAAGATGGCTGAAGATGCAGTAAACAACGCCATCTTTGTTGCAAAATTTTCTTATAAAGATTGTATAACAAAACAATTGCAGATTGAAAGCAGTGTATTTGATTCTATAAATTATGATGATGTGCCAGAAAAAATTTATTCTTCAGAAAACATAAAAAAATTAATAGAAAATGAAATGGCTGTAACCGTTGAAGATGTTCTTGCGCGCAGAACACGGTTATTATTTCTTGATGCAAAAGCTGCAATAAAAATGGCGCCGCACGTTGCAAAAGAAATGGCAATTGTTTTTAATAAAGATGAGCACTGGATAAAAACAGAAATTGATAATTTTATAGAGCTTGCAAAAAATTATTTGCCATAAAAGTTATAGTTCATAGCAAAAATGTGAATTCTTAGACTTGTAAACACTGAAATTTTGCAACTGCTGAAACATTTAAACTTCTAAAGCATGACTGCTTTCATGGGTGAAATTACAGGTACAGCAATACTAATTATCCTTGGCGATGGTGTTGTTGCCAACGTTGTTCTAAATAAAACAAATGGGTTTAACAGTGGCTGGATTGTTATAACAATCGGTTGGGCAATGGCTGTTTTTACTGGTGTGTTTATAAGCGCTCCGGCAAGTCATGCGCACCTTAATCCCGCAGTAACTATTGCACTTGCCTTTGCAGGAAAATTTAGTTGGTCGCTGGTTCCAATGTATATCGCGGCACAAATGATCGGCGCCATGATTGGCGCATTCGTGGTGTGGCTTGCATACAAACAACATTTTGATGTAACAGAAAATGTAGCTAATAAATTAGCTGTGTTTTGTACAGGTCCTGCTATACGGCATCGCTGGTATAATTTTCTTACAGAGATAATCGGAACATGTGTTTTTGTGCTTGCCGTAATGTTTATATCTGCGCCGGCAAACAGTCTTGGTGCAATAGATGCGTTGCCGGTTGCATTGGTGGTATTGGCAATCGGGTTAAGTCTGGGTGGTCCTACAGGTTATGCAATTAATCCTGCACGCGATTTAGGTCCGCGCATTATGCACGCTATTCTTCCCATAAAAAATAAAGGCACCAGCGATTGGGCACATAGCTGGATTCCTGTTGTTGGTCCTATCATTGGTGGCTTGCTTGCAGCCATTTTATATCAGTTTATACATTAATATAAATAGTAAAATGAGTTTTATATTGAGTAAATCTGAGAGTTATACGTTATGCAGTTTCCTCACCCGAATTCAAAATTTATCCAAACAGCACTCAAAAATGTCGCAAATGACTACGATTAAATATTAATCTGTTAACTATTTTGAAATCAAAAAAATTATGAAACCAAAAAAAATATGGGCAAATTATGCCGTTAGTAATTTAGAGCGCACAACTAAATTTTATACTGAATTAGGATTTAAATCAAACGGTGCATCAAAGGAACTGACAAGCTTTTTTATAGGTGAAGGCAACTTTGTAATGCACTTTTTCTTAAAAGACGTTTTGCAAACCTTTATGAAAAGTGAAATTGCTGACTCACAAAAATTAAATGAAATTATATTTACGCTATCAGCAGAAACTAAAGACGAAATAGATAACTGGGCAAAAGAAGTTGAAAAAGCAGGCGGAAAAATTATTTCTAAGCCAAAAGAATTCGGAAAAGGATATTATGGATTTGATTTTGCAGATCCTGACGGACATAGATTTAATATCTTTTTTATGTAACATCAGCTTTTGTGCAAGAGTTAGCAGCGGTTCGGCTCTACATACAATTTTCAGCTTTAGTTCATAACTTAAACAATATATTTTCAATTAGGTATTTGTTCCGCGCTGGGCGAGCAATGAATTCCATGTCATTACAAATACTCGAACGTTAACTGCTATACTTCGGAATGAGTTTATGTTGCGTAAATACGGCTTATTCTCTGTTGGATTTGTGCAACATAGCTTCGTATAATTTCGGAGTTGGTGGCAATTTTATTTGACACCTACAATGACAATAACTTAATAAGCAACTATGAAATTTATCACTTTACTTTTTACAATCTTGACACTTACATCATACGGACAAGTGACGAAGCGTGCCAGCTTAAATTCAAAAAACCTTCCTGAATATTTTCTTGATTCAGTAAGAATTGACAAAAACCAATTATTTTTTGATCCCAATAAAATTGCTGAAATTAATGTGGTGAAGAAAATGACACGACAACGCACAATATGAACTTTGTAAAAACCCGCTTTGTAAAGTATTTATACTTTACAGCACTATGCAAAAGTTTCCAAACTTTTGTAGATGAATTATAAACTTATCATCAACTTGCATACTAATTCAAGTTATGACACCAAGACAAAAATTTCTTAAACTTATTTACCCGCTTATTTTATTAAGAAGCAGGTTTAAAAAAACAAACAATAAAATCATTCATAATAAAAATGATGTGCAGCCATCCATATCAATTTATAACATTCAGTTTCAGTTAAACAATGGAAGCGTTGAAACTTTATCATCATACAAAAACAAAAAAATTCTAATTGTAAATACAGCTTCAGATTGCGGTTATACAAAACAGTACGAAACGTTACAAAAATTGTATGAGGCAAATGCAGGTGAGCTTATGGTTATTGGTTTTCCTTCAAACGATTTTGGTGAACAGGAAAAAGCCGATGATAATGCAATTGCACAATTTTGTAAAACAGAATATGATGTCAATTTTCCTTTAGCAAAAAAATCAACCGTTATACAAAGCGAACAGCAGAATAAAATATTTGAATGGTTAAGTAATTCAAATCAAAATGGCTGGCTTAATCAATTACCTACCTGGAATTTTTGCAAATATCTTATTGATGAAAATGGTATCCTCACACATTATTTTGAATCTGCGGTTGAACCATTAAGCATAGAAATTGCAGCAGCTATTCAAGCATAACAAAAAAAATATATGTCAATTGCTTTAATAACCGGCGCTTCATCCGGAATAGGTTTAGAGCTTGCAAAACAATTTGCAAAACACAAACACGATGTTGTGTTGGTTGCAAGAAGCGAGGGCAAATTAAATGCGCTTGCCGGCGAATTAAAAGCAACGCACAATGTAAACGTGCATGTGCTAATAAAAGATTTAAGCAATGCAGAAGAAGTAGATGAAGTGTATGCATTCACGCAGTTGCAAAATTTAAAAATTGATTACCTGGTAAACAATGCTGGCTTTGGTGATTATGCATTTT
>CAXSDU010000203.1:0-3375 GCA_964236165.1 uncultured Parafilimonas sp.
ATCTGGTCGTGGGCAGGCAATGATGCAGGCACAGAACCCGATGTTGTAATGGCTTGCGCAGGTGATGTGCCAACACTGGAAACACTGGCTGCGGTTTCCATCTTAAGAGAAAAATTACCTGACCTTAAAATACGCGTGGTGAATGTGGTTGACCTTATGAAATTGCAGCCTGAAAGAGAACATCCGCATGGTTTAAGTGATTATGATTTTGATGCACTGTTTACCAAAAGTAAACCAGTTGTGTTTGCCTTTCATGCGTATCCTTGGCTGATACATCGCCTTACGTATAAACGCACCAATCATCATAACATTCATGTAAGAGGTTATAAAGAAGAAGGCACTATTACAACACCTTTTGATATGACTGTACTGAATGAAATGGACAGGTTTGATTTGGTGCAGGACGTTATTGACAGGCTTCCGCAATTGGGTGATAAGGGCGCTTACCTAAAAGAAGAAATGAAAAACAAACTTATCGAACATAGATATTACATCAGGGAAAATGGTGTTGATATGCCTGAAGTAAAAGATTGGAAATGGGAAAAAATATAACTATAAATAAGGAAGCACTTAAACAAACAATTCAACAACTTTTTGCAGGCAATAAAGGATTACTTGCAATGGATGAAAGTACCGGCACCTGTGACAAAAGATTTGCTGCAGCAGGCATTGAACAAACATTTGAAATGAGGCGCAGATATCGTGAACTGATAGTAACTACTTCAGGCTTAAATGAGAATATCGGTGGTGCTATTTTGTTTGATGAAACGATACGCCAGCAAACAAAAGACGGCATTAAGTTCACAGACGTATTAACTAAAGCCGGAATCATTCCGGGTATAAAGCTCGATACGGGCGCAAAACCTATGGCTGGTTTTCAAGGCGAGAAAGTTACAGAAGGTCTTGATGGTTTGCGTGAGCGTATATCCGAATACAAAACATTTGGTGCCGCTTTGCAAAGTGGCGTGCTGTAATTGCTATCGGTGATGGTATTCCTACAACACAATGTATTGAAGCGAACATACATGCTTTAGTGCGTTATGCTGCTTTATGTCAGGAAGCAGATGTGGTGCCAATTGTAGAACCGGAAGTGTTGATGGAAGTAGCGCATGATTTACAACATTGTTTTGATGTAACAGAGCAGGTAATGAAAATGCTTTTTTCCCAGTTGTATAAATATAAAATCTGCCTTGAAGGAATGATATTGAAACCAAATATGGTAATTGCAGGAACAAAAAGTACAGTTCAAAATAGTATAGATGAAGTGGCTGAAGCAACAGTAAATTGTTTGCTTCAATCTGTGCCCGCAGCAGTGCCTGCGATTGCATTTTTATCGGGCGGACAATCTGCGGATGATGCAACAGCGCATCTGAATGCTATGAATAAAACTTTAAGAACCGGTTACCCTGGATACTTACATTCTCTTTTGAAAGAGCCATTCAGCAACCTGCATTAGATGCCTGGAAAGGTGAAGATGCAAACGTAAAAGAAGCGCAAAACCTTTTGTACCAGCGCAGTAAACTGGATGTGGCAGCAAGACAGGGATTATTCGCAGAAAATCGGTGAATTAAATAATGTGAGAAACATTAGGTACACATTATTTAATTTCTTTTTCTACAGGCTTAGATACCATTTTATTAAAAACGTTTAAAGGCAGCAGCCATCTGAAAAAAAAGGCAGATTTTGCCTGTGATGTAGCCGGGTAACGAAGTTTAAAACGATTATCTGTAGCAGCTTTGAAAACAATTTTAGCAACCACATCCGGTGTTGGCGCATCTTTATAAGCAGCAAGTGTATTATACTGTACTTTTTTTGCATAGCTGTCATAATCAGCATTAGAAGCAAATTTTATATTATCAGTAAATTCGCTTTTAACTGAGCCTGGCTCAATGTTTTTGATAGTGATATTAAAAGGCTTCACTTCAAATTGCAGCGCTTCCATAAACCCTTCCAGTGCCCATTTTGTACTGTTGTAAATACTGTATAAAGGAAAAGTCAATATGCCGCCTGATGATGTTGTGTTTAAAATAATTCCTTTTTTCTTACTGCGAAAATGAGGCAGGAAAGCACGTGTAACATTCATAATTCCAAACAGATTTGTTTCAAACTGTTTTCTTACCTGTTCATCTGTTGTGGCTTCAAAGGCACCGGCAAGTGCATAGCCGGCATTATTGTACAACACATCAATACTTGAAAACTTTTGCAGTATTTCAGACACAGCATTTTTTATACTTTCAGGATTGGTCACGTCAAGTTTAAAAGGAACAATTGAAGGATGCGTAGCAAAATCTTTTATCTTATCTATGCTTCGCATTGTTGCAGCCACGTTCCAACCTTGTTGAGCAAAATAGATTGAGGTTGCTTTTCCAATACCGGAAGAAGCACCGGTAATAACGATTGTTTTATTATTCATAACCTGTCTTTTTTAAAAGACAAAATTAAACAGTTGTTATTCGCATGAAAAGGACATTTGTCCGAAAAATACAGGAGATTAAACAGTATGTTTTTTTCGCAACCGACTTAAATGCCTTGGTGTTATTCCCAGCATAGAAGCCGTGTACATTACCGGTACCTGTTGAATAAATCTGATTTGATTTTTCACCATCCATTTAAACCGTTCTTCTGCCGATTTTTCTATCAGGCTAAACACCCGGTCTTCAATGGTGATATAGTTATACTCTAATGCTTTGATATAAAAGTTTTTAAAACCTTCATTTTTTTCAAGTAAATGGTCAAAGGCTTTTTTGTCAAAAACTATCAACTCGCAATCGGTAACGGCTTGCAAATTTTCAATGCTTGGTATTTGTAAAATGAAACTTCTCAAAGAAGTAGTAAAATCATTTGGCAAAGACATCCAACGGGTAACTTCGCTATGGTTAGTAGCATAATAATGTCTTATCAATCCTGTGTTCAAAAACCCAATTTTCTTACACGCTTGTCCTTCTTTTAAAAAGTATTCGTTCTTCTTAAGATGCATCACAAAAAAGAATGTTGATATTTCCGACATCTCCTCTTCGCTCACTTTGCAAAAACTTTTTATCGCCTCAGTAATATTTTGGTATTCGTTGCTGTACATTTAGATGAGTGGATTGTTTAAACAGATGTTGTTTAACAATTATTGCGAAAGATAGCACTTGCTGATGTTAGTAAACACAATTTAAGCGCATTGAAAATAATAGTAATTTCATACATACCAATTAAGCCGAAACTGCCTCAGTTAACGAACATAACGAAGACAACCGGAATGCTCATCTCTATAATTATTTATACTTCCTAAACTTGCTTAATTTATCTATTCTATTTTTTAAATCTTATACTAACCAACCAGGATAATGCAAAAGCTGCGGCAGCGGCAGAAAAAACGGAATAATCAAG
>CAXSDU010000204.1:0-3328 GCA_964236165.1 uncultured Parafilimonas sp.
AGATTAAGAGTTAAAGTAATTAAGAAATAATCTTCAAGATAAAAAGGGAAACAATGGGAATTATTACAACTATAGAAGACGAAAAAAAGAAGAACTTAAGTACAGCAAAATTTGTATCTGAAAGAAAAGTTATTCAATCTGCGGCTGTGCCTATTGATCTTGAAAATATAGATACAGACCAGATAATTCCCGCACGCTTTTTAAAAGCAACAACAAAAGAAGGCTTTGGTAAAAATCTATTTCGTGATTGGCGTTATGAAAATGATGATGAGAATAAACCCGTGCAAGGTTTTGCTTTGAACAATAAAATTTATGCAGGTAAAATTTTAGTTGCCGGTAAAAATTTTGGTTGTGGGTCATCACGTGAGCATGCTGCATGGGCAATTAAAGATTATGGTTTTGATGCAGTAGTGAGCAGTTTCTTCGCAGATATTTTCAAGAACAATGCGCTCAATAATTTTTTATTGCCGGTACAAATAAGCGATGAATTTTTAAGCATTTTGTTTGATGCAATAAAGAAAGATCCAATGGCTGAAATAGAAATTAATCTCGAACAACAATACATCAAAATCATATCAACCGGCGAACAAGAGAATTTTGATATCAATCAATATAAAAAAACATGTTTATTGAATGGTTACGATGATATTGATTATTTGTTAAGCATGAAGAAAGAAATTGAACAATTCGAAACTGCACGTAATTAATAATGACAAAGATTTCAATCATAGCAAAAAATATAATTTTTCAACAACAGGAAACTATTGTGCTGAATAATGTTTCATTTGCTCTGAATGAAAGCGAACATTTATTAATAACAGGAACTTCAGGAAGCGGAAAAACAACGCTGGCAAAAGTATTAGCTAATAAAATTTTTTATAAAGGTTCTGTTGATTTTAATTCAACTCACCCAAAAATAATATTTGTTGAACAACATTATAATTTTAAAACGCTTTCCAATACCAGTGAGTTTTATTATCAACAGCGATACAACAGTTTTGGCAGCAATGATGCTGCAACCGTAAAAGAAGAGTTATTAAAAATAAATAATGACGAAACCGTTATCGATGTTTTATTGAGTCAATTACAATTATCGCGCAGAAAGAATGATTCTCTATTACATCTTTCAAGCGGCGAGCATAAAAGATTTCAATTAATAAAAGCTTTTTTACAGGAAGCAGATGTTTTCATTTTCGATTCACCGTTTATTGGTTTAGATGTAAACAGTCGTAAAAATTTAAACGGGATAATTAACAAGAAATCTTCAACATCAACCATAATAATTATTGGCAATATTGAAGATACACCTTCATGCATAACACAAGTTGCGGAGTTAGAAAATGGACAATTGAAAAGCTTTGACAGCATTCAAAATTTCAGAAGGCATTCACCATTCACTATTCACTATTCACAGTTCAATGGAAATACTCCTTTTCAAAAAGATAATGTTGAATTTGATATAGCGGTAAAACTGGAAAATATTTTTGTTACTTATGGCGAGAAAAAAATTCTTACAAACATTAATTGGCAAATTAATCGCGGCGAAAAATGGTTATTGAAAGGTGTAAATGGTGCAGGTAAATCAACATTAATAAGTTTAATAACAGGCGACCACCCACAGGCTTATGCTAACAAAGTTTTTTTATTTGATAAAAAACGTGGCAGCGGCGAAAGCATTTGGGATGTAAAAAAGAAAATCGGTTTTGTTTCGCCTGAATTGCATTGGTATTTTGATAAAACAATTTCTGTTTTTAACACAATTGCATCAGGCTTTTTTGATACGATCGGCGTATATAAAAAGCTGAGCAAAGAACAACAAAATATTGTTCAGCAATGGTTATCATTTTTAAATATTGAATCTAAAGCGCAACAACAGTTACATATATTTTCAACAAGCCAGCAGCACTTAGTTTTATTGGCAAGAGCATTGGTAAAAAATCCATCATTATTAATTCTTGATGAGCCTTGCCAGGGTCTGGACGATCAACAGGTAAAAGATTTTGTTGCACTGGTTGATGCATTATGTAATCAATCAAACAAAACATTGATCTATGTAAGTCATTATGAAAATGAAATTCCAAATTGTATTAATAATTGTCTGAACCTGGATTTATTGGATTATAGGATTAGCAGGAAAAAAGTTAATTCATCAGTTAATGAATCGCTATGTCTGACTTAAAATACAAAGACATAACGGAAAAGATTATTGGTGCAGCAATGAAGGTACATGCAACACTTGGCAATGGGTTTCAGGAAGTAATCTATCAAAGAGCATTAGCGATTGAAATGAGATATTCAGATCTTTCTTTTGAAAGAGAATACAACATGAAAATTTTTTATCGCGATAAAGAAATTGGTGAGAGGCGTGTTGATTTTTTTGTTAAAAGAAAAATTATAGTTGAATTAAAAGCAATCATTCAAATAGAAGATGTTCATTTAGCACAAGCAAAAAATTATTTGGAAGCATATAATATGAAAATTGGATTTCAAAAGACTTATCAATCAAAAATATCATTCCAACTTTCCTGTAAATCCACAAATCGTATAAATCCCGGTTCAGATAATGAATAAAAATATTACAGTAATAGAAGGCGATGGAATTGGTCCGGAAGTTACGCGGCAATCAATAAAAGTATTGAATGCAATTGCGGCACAATTCAATCATACATTTCATTATACGTACCATTTAATGGGTGCAATAGCAATTGAAAAAACAGGAAATCCGTTACCGGATGAAACTATTGAAAGTTGTATAAACAGTGATGCAGTTTTATTCGGTGCAATTGGTCATCCAAAGTATGATAACGATCCAACTGCAAAAGTGCGTCCTGAACAAGGTTTGCTAAAGCTGAGAAAATCATTGCAATTATTTGGCAACATTCGCCCGATAAATACATATTCTTCTATGCAACATCTTTCGCCATTGAAAGCAGAAAAATTAGAAGGTGTTGATTTTATCATTTTTCGTGAGCTGACCGGCGGAATTTATTTTGGTAAAAAAACATTGAGTGAAGACGGCAACAAAGCCAGTGATGATTGTGTGTACACAAGAGAAGAAATTGAACGTGTTGCACATCTTGCATTTCACTTTGCACAAAAACCGGAACGCAGAAAAAAATTAACGTTAGTTGATAAAGCGAATGTTTTGGAAACATCAAGGCTTTGGAGAAAAGTGGTACAGGAAGTAGCAAAGCAATATGCTGATGTTGTGGTTGATTATATGTTTGTTGATAATGCAGCAATGCAAATAATGTTGAACCCAAAACAATTTGATATTGTATTAACGGAAAATATGTTTGGTGATATAATTAGTGATGAAGCAAGTGTG
>CAXSDU010000205.1:0-3298 GCA_964236165.1 uncultured Parafilimonas sp.
CTTCAACGTTAGCAGCAACTTTATATGGGGTCGCGTCCTAAAATAGGTTGACCAAAAATTCAACAATTATTGGTCAATCATGAGTACACCAAAAACACAAGCCTGTCCAAAAAGAAACGGCAGGCAAGTCAGCTTCGACTTCAAATTATCCGTCATTGACGAAATCAGCAACGGTCTTATTTCGGTAAACTATGCTTCCAAAAAGTATAACGTTTCAAGAAGCACCATTGCTTACTGGCTGAAAAAATTGTCTTGCTTTGAGCAAAATAAAAAAGGCATGAGCAAGAACGATGAGATTAAAAAGCTTAAAGAGCGTATAGAAGCTCTGGAGTTTATTAAAGAATTTCAGCAGGATATGATAGTGGAGTTTGAAAAAGTAACGGGGGAAGAACTTTCAAAAAAGTTTTACCCGAACACCTGGCGAACGAGATACAGCGAAAGAAGAAAAAGCTTACAAAGTAAAATGGCTGTATGAAGTGTTTGGGATTTCAAAACAAGCTTATTACAAAAGAATTAAAACCACCAGACAAAAACAAATGCAGGCAGAACAGATTAAGAAAATAATTGAACCTATACGCAAACGCATGCCCAGGTACGGCACAAAAAAACTGCATCTTGATATTAAAGATGACCTTAAAAATTTAAGTATTAAAATGGGCAGGGATGCCTTCTTTACATTTGCCAGGCAGCAACGTTTGCTTGTTCCAAAAACAAAACGATGCTTTATCACTACCGATTCAAAACACTTTTTTTACAAGTCACCCAATCTTATTAAAACCCTTATTCCCACTCATTCTGAGCAGGTTTTTGTAAACGATATTACCTATGTAAAACTGCAGGACAAATACGTGTATGTTGCCTTAGTTACTGACCTGTATTCAAAAAAAGTGATGGGTTACAAGATGGATGATAATATGAAAACACAACTCGTTAAAGATGCGCTGCAAATGGCGCTGAACAACTGCGAGCATAACCGGGAAACAATCATTCATCACAGCGACAGAGGCATTCAGTATTGCTGCCCTGATTACAGTGAATTTGCTGAAAGCAATGGAATGATTTTAAGCACCACAGAAAAATACGACCCATATGAGAATGCAGTTGCCGAACGCATCAACGGCATATTGAAATATGAGTTCGGATTAATTAAAACCATTCCTTCCATTGATGTTGCAAACAAAATGCTTAAACAGGCAGTGGAGATTTACAACAATGAAAGAAGGCATTGCTCCCTTGAAATGCAGACACCGGAGTTTGCACATACGCACCAGCAGCATAAATATAGAAGCTATAGAAAGCCACAGCTGAGCAGCGCTCAAAAGATGAATAACAGTACCGAAGCTTTATGCACAAACGGCGAAACGGAAATCGTACACAAATTGCAGTGAGCCGTTTAGTGGATAAAGTATTTGAAACTCAAAAGATGAAAACAAGTATTTTTAAACCACATTACATCACCTGAAAAATGGTCAACCTATTTCAGGACAAGACAACGACTCAATTAGCTTTAATGAATAAATATATCATAGCTGTACTTGTACTACTTATAATAATCGCTCTGATTATTTGGAACTCGAATAAGAATAAGAAAAACACTGTAGTGCTTGGACAAGAAATGGCTGATGCTTCAGAAAAAGAAAAACAAAGAATTGAAGCCGGAAACTTTCATTCCTCACCTCTGCCAAGCTTCAATTATACAAAATGGTCAGATGAACAAAGTCTTATTGACCCTATTGAGAATGAATTGGATTTAAAAATACTTCAGCTTTGCTCTGACTTCAAAACATATGAAGCGGATAAAAGAAAGGAAGTTCGAAACTCATTAAATCAGAATAACATCTACACGCTATTAGAATTTTCAAAAAGGACGACAATTTTCGGCATCCGCAAAAAGCAGCAGTCGTACATAGACAATGGCTTTATTGTAATTGCAATGATTGACGCTGAAAGGTGTGATTACAGAGATTTACTAGTAACATTAAGTTTTCTAAATTACGGGTTTGAACGATTGAACTTAGTGCATACTTCAATTGTTCAGGAAGCAATCAATCTTTCTGATGGAAAAACAAAAAAACTAATCGAGGAATTTTTTAAAAGAGATGAAAAAGATAAGCGCATTGAGGAAATGGCTGGGTACACAGCTATCGAAACAAGTAGAGGAATTAGTTTTATTGAAACAAATTATGAAGAATACAACCCCAAACGCAACCTTGCCAAAATGCTATTAGATATTTCAAATTATGTTTATAGCGATAAGTATCAAAAAGGGCAAGTGTCGTTAGGCAAAGACTTTCCTTCGCAATGGCTAAGTGAGAAGAATGATGATAAAATCGAAAAGGCAATCTTAGCAGTTACTGGAACCGCATCATTAAGCACACGGTTGAAAGATGAACTATCTTTTCATAGTGACATGCAAATGCTGCTGATTTATCTTTCTGAATTCAAAGATGATAAAAGCCAACAAATATTTTTAGAACAGTTAGATAAAACATCACCAACCACATTTAAAAGAATAAGTTTTGTTCAAGATGATATTTTCTGCATAATAATTCAAAGAGCCACAATGGTTGACCTTGAAGATTTTGAAAGCCAGGAAAGTCTCAAAAGATTTGAAAGACCTTTTCATCAAATAATTGAAAGAACTAAGTAGTTTGTTTACGAGAATAATCCTGCTAAGCAATTAAATGACAACCTTCAAGATTAAAAAACATATTGAAATTGATGAGGGATATCAAGCTTCAATTTGACTGAATTTTTATTTTCTTCAGACACTAATGACACCACTAAACAAATACTTGAAACATTTATTCGTTCAACTCAGTTTTCGTTTGACAGTTTAAGGAATGTTATGAAAGATGACCCTGAAAACAAAGGTTATTTAAGACAAGCTTTTGTTATCGGATTAATATTGTAGACTTCAAAAAATTTGACAAATCTGAAACCAAAAAATTCTTATGTGACTTTTTGAATGAGCCAGATTGGAGTGAGGATAAAAATGAATTTGCCAAACTACTTAACAAATATTTAGAAATTCATGACCAACTTCCAGACGCAAATTCTTATGTAATCAGTAAAGACTTGTTTGACAAGGACAGTAAAAAAGTTTTAGAACCAGACAACCGGGTTTATACATTTTACTTTCTCATTATTTATATTGACAAGAATTTGCAAACATTACTTATAACCGAATGGACATGTGACTAAGCCAGTGCAACAGAAAAACCGCTTACAACACCGTTTGCAAGTTTTCTATGATTAAAACAAATAAGATTTCAGATATTTTTCAAGCCTGTTATGC
>CAXSDU010000206.1:0-909 GCA_964236165.1 uncultured Parafilimonas sp.
CCTGTTGTATTTGTTGCAACAAAAGATTCTTATCACCAAAAAATCATAAGCAATATGCAGGAAATCAAAGCACGAAAAGGTAAAGTGATTTCTATCATTACAGAAGGTGATACTGTTTCACCAACACTGTCTGATGATATAATTTTTATACCCTCTGCAGATGAAATTCTTGCGCCAATGCTGAACGTTATCCCCCTACAATTGCTTGCATACTACATAGGTGTTGCAAAAAATTATGATGTAGATAAGCCACGCAATCTTGCCAAAAGCGTTACCGTAGAATAATTAAAGAACAATTACACTGTTACTTCCTCCAAACATATTTGGATAATATTTATCTGCTTCAGGTTCATCAAGCCAGATATTTTCGTTTACAAGATATTTAAATTGATGCTCGGTATTTTTAGGTAATTGCACATCGCATGTAAAACTGCCGTCTTTTTTCTTACTCATCGTAACTGCATTATTCCAATCATTATTCAATCCTAATACTTCTGCAGTTTCAGCATTTTCAAAGTTTATAGCAAACTTCACCTTACAATAATCTTTTGTTTTAAAAAAAGTTTTCTGTACCATAATTGTTATTTTAATTTCAATTATTACAAATAAATAGAAAAGTAACCTTTCGTTATTATAACAATTATCAACAAACGGTTGAAAAATAATTTAAGCAGGTAATATTAATATTTAAGTGTTTAGTTCAAGTTTTGTCATGAGCGACCTTTTATCAAGCATACCAGGATGACGCCAGATGACTTGTCCATTTTTAAAAAAAATAAAAGTAGGTACTGCATTTACATTATACGCCTGTGCAATCTGTGCCTGCTTTTCTATATTTACTTTCACAATACGTATTTTGCCCTCTATGTTTTGTGCAACCTCTTTTACAACGGGTTCCATTGCTTTACA
>CAXSDU010000206.1:919-1807 GCA_964236165.1 uncultured Parafilimonas sp.
GTCGACTTTGAGAACGAGCGTGTCACCCGCAATGCGTTTGGCAAACCCTTCGAGAACCGGCGCCATTGCCTTGCACGGGCCGCACCAATCAGCATAAAAATCAACTAGCACCGGCTTTTCAGACTTTATAAGTTCAGCAAAAGATTCCATATATTTTTTCTAGAATGCTGCAATTATCGTACAAAATACATACAGACTTTACAACGGTTTTATTTTAATATTTCTGAAACAAATGTATGTTTCAGCAACATTGCTATGCGCAGCCTGTAAAGCAATATGACCACTTTTAGACATTCCATAACCTGGGTCATCTTTCCATTTCCCAGTCGCTTTTTCTTTTTGCCATTTATCACTTCCCAATTCATATTCAACAAGCTTTTTACCATTAAGCCAATGTTCAACATGGCTTTTATTTACAATAATAATTGTATGATTCCATTCGCCTGGCGTGTTTGCAGCCTTCAGTGCCGGCGGCTGAATAGCATAAGCAGCTCCTGTTTTTTGCCAGTCTTCAATGTGTTCAGGAAAACTATCGTCATCAATCAACTGGTATTCAGGACCACTCTCATAATCTTCATTATAATTTTCATTTACATGATACATTATGCCGCTGTTACCTTTTGGAGAAATCTTCCAGTCAACAGATAATTCAAAATTTTCAAACGTATCTACCGATATAATGTCAGCATTTGCAGTGTCGCCTGTGCGTTCGCTGCACAGAGCACCATCCTTCACTTTCCATGAACCAGCTAAGCTTTTATATGTTCTCCAGCCGCTCGTTGTACTGCCGTCAAATAATAATTTCCAACCCTGATTTTGTTCCTGTTGTGTAAGCTGATTTTGTAAACCAGTATCTGCATTAAAAAAATTGGCGCTGCCATAAACACT
>CAXSDU010000206.1:1830-3179 GCA_964236165.1 uncultured Parafilimonas sp.
AACGTAATGCAAACATTTATGCGCATAAATAGTTATTTAATGAATAATTTTTTAGTTGCTAATATATTTATAATCTGTTGAAAGATTATTATTTCTAAATAATATATATCATTACGTTTTATATTTTAGTGTTTAAAACGTTTAATAATTAATATGAGCATTGATTCTTTTCCACGCTACAAAATTCTTTATGCAGAAGATGATGAAGATGATCAGCAATTAATAAAAGATTCTTTTGTAAAATATGCATCTGACATAGAAATTGTTATTCTTAATAATGGTGTTGAAGCTGTAACTTATTTAAATAATCTTTCAGCCGCGGACCCCAAACCATGCCTTATAATTCTTGATATTAATATGCCGCGAATGAATGGATTGGAAGCGCTGAAGCTAATAAAATCAAACAAGCGTTTTGCAAATATTCCTGCAATATTATTTACCACATCATCTCAACAACAGGATAAAAAAATTGAAGCACAATATAATGTCAGTGTTATAACGAAACCTCTTGATTCAAGGCAGATGAAAATTATAACAGAAAAATTTATTGATCATTGCGGAAAAAATATCCGGGATAGTTTATCACAAGCGAATTAATTAATAACTATCAATTTTCGCTGACAATTTTTAAGCTAAATTATAAGTGTGGTTTTGCATGTTAAGTTACAAAAAACGTTCACACAATGACCATCAACCGTCTTATTCAAATACTTTCTAGCAGGTAATATTAATTACATCCTTTGAAATTGTTGTAATGATGTGTTTGTTATAAATAATTTCCAATTAAACACTAATTAAGTATGCGGGTATTTCTCTTTTATAAAAAAATTTCCCTTTGTGTTAATCACTTAAATTAATTTCATTATGGCTTTAAGAATGAATAACAAATTTCAGATTAATTTGCATCATGCTTCCAAAGTATAAACGTGTTGTACTAAAACTATCCGGCGAATCTTTATTGGGAAACAGTGTTACAGGTTTTGAACCTTTTAATCCTTTAGTAATTAAACAGTATGCCAATGATATAAAAAGCATAACTGATATTGGTGTACAGGTGGCGCTTGTAATTGGCGGAGGAAATATTTATCGCGGCGCCAATGAAATTGAAACAGGCATTGAACGTGCTCACGGTGATTATATGGGTATGCTTGCCACCTTGATAAATGGTATGGCACTACAGGCAATGCTTGAAAAAAATGGTGTTGATACACGTTTATTAAGCGCTATAAAAATGGAGCAGGTTGCAGAACCATACATACGCCGGAGAGCTATGCGCCATCTTGAAAAAAGCCGCGTGGTAATTTTTGCAGCGGGTACCGGTAATCCGTATTTTACTACAGATACTGCAG
>CAXSDU010000207.1:0-3037 GCA_964236165.1 uncultured Parafilimonas sp.
TTTCTGTTGAAATTGATTTTGCTTCGTGCCATTCTGTAACACTTCCAAAATGCAAACCCTGCGCTTTATTCCAAAGATCGGCGCCCCATTTTCCAAGCCAGCTCTCCATTTCAGATTGGGATTTTAAAAGAATATCACCAATAAATTCAATTCCCATTTCATTTAAAACAGATAATGTATGATTGCCAACGCCAGGAATTTTTTTTACAGGCAAAGGCGCAAGAAATTCTTTTTCTTTTCCATGCTGAATAAAAAGGTAACCATTAGGTTTCGCTTCGTCGGTTGCAATTTTAGCAATTAATTTATTGCTGGCAAGCCCGAAAGAAATAGGAAGGTTGGTTTCGTTAATGATTTCTTCGCGCAGATCAATCGTCCATTTAAACGGATCAAAAAATTTATCCATGCCGGTAAGATCAATATAAAATTCATCAATACTTGCTTTTTGAAATTTGGGTGCTTTGGCTGCAATAATTTGTGTAACCCAATTAGAAAATTTACTGTATTGCCCGCGTGTGCCGCGAACAAGTATTGCGTGCGGACAAAGCTGCATGGCTTTTTTCATGGGCATTGCAGAATGAACGCCATATTTTCTTGCTTCATAACTGCAAGTAGTAACAACGCCTCTTTCCCGGCTGCCGCCAACAATAACCGCTTTACCTTTAAGCGTTGGATTATTTATAACTTCAACACTTACAAAAAAAGAATCCAGATCAAAATGTGCTATGTAAGTTTTAGAAATCATAAATATTGAAAGTATAAATTTTTTGCCATGTGATAATACAAGGCATAAAAAAAGGCTTCTGTAAGAAACCTTTTTATTTTGTTATAAAAGATATTACTGATTTTCTTCCTGCATTTTTCCTTTGTGCATTTCTTTTTGCATTGCTTCCATCTTTGTCATTTGATCTGCAGTTAAAATAGTTTTCATTCTTTCTTTCATTTGCATACGAAGCGGTTTTATTTGCTCTTTTTTCTGATCTGCGGATAAAGAAGAGTTGCTGTTTACTTCTTTTATCTTTCCCATAAACTGCTCACGAATTGATGTTACAGAATCAATTTGTACAGAAGTTAAGTGTAAAGAATCTTTTAACATTTGCTGCATATTGCCATTCTTCATTTTTTGTGCAGAGCATGAAACACTAATAAGAAATACAGAAACAAAAACTGTTGTGATAATTTTTTTCATTATAATGATTTTATTGGCTTGTGACTTTAAAAATTCGTTGAGGTTTATTGGGTTTACAGATAACCTAAAATTTTCAACATGCTTTGCGCTGATTGTTGCTTTGCATTTAACCAATCTGTAAGCTTACCATTTTTATCATAACTAACTATAACATGTTTTGGAGAAGGTATAAGGCAATGTTTAATTCCGCCGTATCCGCTTATTTGATCCTGGTATGCGCCTGTATGAAAAAAACCAACATACAAAGGTTCTAAATTCGCTTTATCAGCGCCATTATTTTCATTTGCAATTTTTGGTAAAAAAACTTCATTGATGTGCTCTTCAGAATCGTAATAATCATGACTATCGCAGGTTAAACCGCCAAGCACTACACGCTGATATTCGTTCTCCCATTTATTAATAGGAAGCAATAAAAATTTTTCGCCAATGCCCCATGTATCCGGCAGTGTTGTTATAAAAGAAGAATCGATCATATACCAGCGCTCCCTGTCGTTTTGATTTTTTTCACCAATTACGCTATAAATATGCGCCATACTTTCGCCAACGGTAAAGCTTCCAAACTCTGTAAAAATGTGTGGCATTGGTACTTTAGCTTTTTTACATGCTTTTTTCATATTTCCTACAATTTCATTGATCATGAATTGATAATCATATTCAAAACCAAGTGAATGTTTTATAGGAAAACCACCGCCAATATTTATTGAATCAAGCTCAGGGCAAATCTTTTTTAACTGGCAATACAGGTTGATGATTTTATTTAATTCACTCCAATAATAAATATCATCTTTAATGCCTTTATTTAAAAAAATGTGAAGCATTTTAAGCTGAAACCTCTCTTCATAACCTTCAATTTCATCAACATAAAACTCTAAAATATCTTTTGCACGAATGCCTAATCTTGATGTATAAAAAGGAAATGTTGGCTCTTCTTCTGCGGCTACGCGAATGCCCAGTTTAAATGGTTGCTTTACACTGCGGCGATATTGTTTTAATTCTTCCTTATTATCTAAAATTGGAATTACATTACTAAAACCGGTATTAATTAATCTTGCTATACGCGATGTATAATTTTTTTGTTTAAAACCATTGCAGATAATAAAAATGTCTTTGCTTATTTTTTTTCTTTTATAAAGCTGGTTGATGATTTCAATATCATAAGCGTAAGAAGTTTCAAGATTAATGTTATGTTTTAATGCTTCTTCAACCACGAAAGAAAAATGCGAGCTTTTGGTGCAATAACAATAATTATAACTGCCTTCGTATTTATGCTTTTTAATAGCAGATGCAAACATTGTTTTTGCCTTATTTATCTGATTACCAATTTTAGGCAGGTAACTTATTTTTAAAGGTGTTCCATATTTATCAATAAGGGATTTTATATTAATTCCATTAAACTGGAGATAACCATCATCATTAATATCAAAATCTTCTTGCGGAAAGTGGAAGGTTTGCTTAACCAGCGAGGTGTAAGAATTTGTCATTCGTTTTTGTTGAGGCTAAATTTATTCTTACAAAAATAATTGTTTGCTATAATCATTAAATAAAAAAACCTCCGTATACGGAGGTTTGTAAAATTTATTAATATAATTTATTTAACTGATTCGATTAATGCTTTAAAACTTTCCGGTTCATTCATCGCAAGGTCTGCAAGAATTTTGCGGTTTAATTCAATGCCGTTTGTTTTTAATTTATTTATAAACTGGCTATAAGTTAAACCTTCTGCTCTAACTGCAGCATTAATACGCGCAATCCATAATTGTCTGTAATCGCGTTTTTTAATTTTACGACCTACATAACTGTAAGTCATACCTTTTTCTACAATATTTTTTGCAACCGTATAAACATTTTTAC
>CAXSDU010000208.1:0-2915 GCA_964236165.1 uncultured Parafilimonas sp.
GATAAATTTCAGAATAAGTTCCTTCAAGATACGTATTGCTTACAAGCGCAGGACCGCCATGACCCGGACCGGCTATGTAAAACATATCTAGGTTATATTTTTTTATGATGCGGTTGAGATGAACATAAATAAAGTTTTGACCGGGCGTTGTTCCCCAATGTCCCAACAACATTTTTTTTATATGCTCCAGTTTGAGCGGTTCTTTTAAAAGCGGGTTATCTTTTAAATAAATCTGCCCGACAGATAAGTAGTTTGCCGCACGCCAGTAAGCATGCATTTTACGCAACAGTTCTTCTGTCAATTCATTTTTTGCTGTTTCAATATTTTGTGTTTTCATAGTTTAAATTATTTGTTTTGGGTTGATGTATAAAGCTGCATCGTATCTTTTGCAATCATCAATTCTTCATTCGTTGGAATAACATAAACTTTTACTTTGCTTTCATCACTAGAAATCCGCCATTCATTTTTATTATTTTTTTCTTCATCCAGTTGAATGTTTAAATAAGTAAAGTCATTACAAATCCGTGCACGAATTTCAGGCGCATTTTCACCAATACCACCGGAAAAAATAAGTGTATCCAATCCGCCCAAAGCAGCTGTATAACCACCAATATATTTTTTGATTTGATAACAAAATATATCAATTGCCAAAGCTGCATCTTTGTTTTCTTTTTGCTGAAGTAATTGCTGCATATCAGAACTGATACCGGAGATTCCAAGCAACCCTGATTTATGATTGATAAGATTATTAAATGCTTTTGCGTCCATTCCTTTCTGCATTAAAAACCATGCAACACCCGGGTCAATATCGCCGCTTCTTGAACTCATTACAATTCCACCTGCAGGTGTAAAACCCATGCTTGTATCAATACATTTACCATCTTTAACAGCAGCGATACTTGCACCGTTACCAAGATGCGCAAGAATAATACGACCATCAGCTTCTGCTTCATTTTTCTTTGTTAATTTCAGCATTAAATAACTGTAAGAAATGCCATGAAACCCATAACGCTGAATACCTTCCTCATAATAATTTTTTGGAATGGCAATGGTTTTTGCAACAGCAGGAATAGTTGTATGAAAAGCCGTATCAAAGCACGCAACCTGTAAAAGATTTGGATACTTTTGTTTTATTTGTTTGATGATTTCAATTTCTGCAGGAAGATGGTCAGGGTCGTAATCAATAATGCGGTTCAATTCATTCAATAAATCATCTGTTACAACTTCCGGTTTTGTATGATGCATGCCATGCACAACGCGATGACCAATTGCTTTTAGATTTTCAAACCAATCCTGCTTTTCAAACCAGTCAATTAATGATAAAGTTGCTGAATGAAAATCTGATGCGTTTACTTCAACTTCATTCTTTGCATGATTTTCTTTAATAACAAGTTTAGAATTGTTAGCTCCAATATTTTCTATTTTGCCTGATATTTTTAAAACAGGCTCGTCATTCATTTCATATAAAGCCATCTTCATGCTGGACGAGCCTGCGTTAATAATGAATACACAAGCGCTTTTTGTTTCCATTGAATAGTAATCTTCTTAAAAGCAATTACCTATCATTTATCATTCCATGTATTCAGTTTTAAACTTACTTGGCTTTTATATTTAAAAGATTACTAAGGTTTATTATGTTTTAATAATTATTTAATCTTACTGTTTCCATGCATTCATAGTTTTAAATATTGGTTTATAAACCTGCCAGTAATAAACTGCAAGCAGTATGATTGCTGCTATAATAAAGATTGCCATCGGTAAATTAGCAGGTGCAACTACAAGATGAAAAAAGAAGATATTATTGCGATTGGAAAAAGCATTAATAAAGCAAGCGGTACAAGTGTTCCTGATAAAAGAAGGATACCACAAACAACCTGAGTTAAAGCCATTAGCGGAAAAAAATAATGTGCTTTGAATAAGCCGGTAAAAAAATCGGCAGCCGCTCCTGTTGGCGGAGGCATTGGTATAAAATGTAAAAATCCATTCAACCCAAATACAAGAAAAATTAATCCAAGTAATACTCTTGCAATATGTGCAGTAATTGTAAACGCTTTGCTCTTTGAGATTGTTATCGTTGGTTTTTGCTGCATCAATGTTGCATAAAAGATATGCTGATGCGCTTGGCTTTTTATTTGCGCAAAGCGAACTTTTATTTTTGTTGACACATACAGAAGCACAAAATCTCTATCAGCAAATGTTTTATCTTAAAAATTTGGCTGATGATAATGACCATCCATTTAAAGAAGAAATGACGCATTACGGCTTTAATATTTTTATGCTTGAACTGGCAGCCATCAGCAAAAAATATAGAGTAGGTGATGAACATTCAATGACGAGGAAAGATGATATACTTTACAACTTTCTAAAACAATTAGCGGCTCATTTTAAAGAAGAAAGAAGTGTGCAGTTTTATGCAGATGCTCTTTTTATTACCCCCAAACACTTAACCAAAACAGTAAAAGAAATTACCAATAAAACCTGTGGTGAATTTATTGATGACATGGTTATTGCGGAGGCAAAAATTCTGCTTGGCGAGCTTTCTTATTCTGTTGCACAGGTTGCTGATGAATTGCATTTCAGCGACCAGTTTTTCTTTTCAAAATTTTTTAAAAGACGAACCGGCTTAAGTCCTAAAGAATATAAGAATTCATTATAGAATAAGGTTCGGTTTTTTAATTAAAATTCAATAAAAAGATTATTGAAAAGGGCTTGTATAAGCCAGGAATTCATTTTTATATTTTCTTACAAGCCTGCTACCTTTTTCAGTTGCAATGCCATACAAATGATAACTTAATAACTGGTCTTCTGTTTCTGCAGCGCCGAACCTGCTTCTTTGAAACGGTACCTGTAGAATTTCAATTAAATAACGTGATAACAAATCTGTTTTAATATTCTGCCTGTACACGTACTGCGTT
>CAXSDU010000209.1:0-2906 GCA_964236165.1 uncultured Parafilimonas sp.
TAGCGCATCACGTTCGGGACGTGGAGGCCGCTGGTTCGAATCCAGTCATCCCGACGAACATTTTAATTAACTTTTACTTAAAGCTCACAAAATCAATCACTTGCGGGCTTTGTAATTTTTACACTTTACCGCATTTTACCCACTTACTCATCATTTAACTCATAGGTTTTATGAGTTAAACCGTGAGTCATTTTTAAGCTTTTCTAAGCTTTACATTTGAATCAGAACGATTCGCTATAAAAACAAATCTCACATAGTTTGTCAAGTAGTACTGAGGAATAAGAAAATTTTTTTAAAACAAAAAAGTGAAGCATGAAAACTACTCAAACATTTGGTGTACGCATTATTGCGCTGCCTAAAAAAAACAATTCAAATGAAGCATTTATTTATGCAAGAATTACTATTTCAAAAAAAGTAATCGATATTTCCCTGAAACGAACAACATTATGTCCGTTATGGGATTCAAAAAGAGAATGCATCAACAGCAAAACACCTGAAGCAAAACAAATCAATAAGTTTATTGATGACACGCGTTACCGCTTGATGGAATGTTACCAGCAATTATTACTTGAACATAAAGTAATCAGCTCGCATGCTATTAAAACGCTTTATGTTGGTGAAACAAAAACAGATAATACATTACTTGGGTTGATAGATTACCATAACACCAACATGAAGACGATTCTTTCATTGGGCACTTTAAAAAATTATTATACTACAAGAAAATATGTTCACTTATTTCTTATGAAAAAGTATAAGAATGCTGATGTATTTCTTTCATCACTCAACTATCAGTTCATTACAGAGTTTGAATTTTTTCTTAGAACATGTGAGCCATTAGATAAAAGCAATCCACCTACTAATAACGGTGTAATGAAGCACATGGAGCGTTTAAGAAAAATGGTAACACTGGCTTATAAAATGGAATGGATTGCAAAAGACCCATTTGCACAATACAAACTAAGATTCAAAAGAAAAGAAATGTCTTTTCTTACTGCAGATGAATTATCAAAGATTGAAAACATAGAGTTGTCAAAAAAAATTATAGCAAGAACCAGAGACCTATTTATATTTTCCTGTTATACAGGTTTGGCTTTCGTTGATTTGGATAACCTCCGTAGTAACAATTTGTGCATAGGTATAGATGGTGAATACTGGATAAAAACAAATAGACAGAAAACAGAAATAGCAGTTAATCTTCCGCTATTACCAAAAGCGTATTCGATAATTGAGAAATATAAAAATGAACCAAGAGTATTTTACAGGCAACGCTTACTTCCATGTATGTCTAATCAACGATTAAATAAATACATCAAGGACGTCGCAGCAATGTGCAACATAAAAAAGGATATTAGTTTTCATACAGCCAGGCACACATTTGCCACCACTGTTACATTAACTAATGGTGTACCTGTTGAAACAGTAAGTAAAATGCTTGGACATACAAAGCTTAGTACTACTCAAATCTATGTGCATGTAGTAAAGCAAAAAATCAGTGAGGACATGAAAGCACTGAAGCAAAAACTTAGTGAATCAAAACCGCAATCGCCACTAACCATGATAAGTAATCAATAATGGAAAGGTAATCTTTTTATATAGATAAAATAACTGAAAGCATTGAAGATGCGGTTACAGGTGAATGTTATAAAACGAATGTTATTCCTGTTTTAGCACAAGATTTAAAACATGTTCTTAAAAAGCGTGGCTGGCGATTTAACTGGAAGGAGGAATTTAAATTCAGAGATCGCCAGCTTTATAAATTGGTTATTAAAGAAAGCGATGTCATTCAAGGATTGATTAGTCTTCAAATTGCCGAGAATTATATTGAAATGCATTTAATTGAAACCGCTCCTCATAATTATGGAAAGACAAAACATTATTTGGGAGTGGCGGGAAATCTTGTTGCCTTCGCTTGCAAGATGAGCTATGATTTTGGTTTTGATGGCTTCGTTGCATTTACAGCCAAAACACAATTAATTGATCATTACATTGAAACTTTGGGTGCGGAATTATTATTCAGAAATCGTATGAGCATATCAGGTTATGCTGCTAAAAAATTAGTAAATTCGTACTACAAAAAGTATTGAGATGAAAGATAAAAAAAGATATTACGCGTTGGATGAAGTTGGTTTTGTAGGTATTCAGGTAAGAGGCAGTAGAAAAGACTCTGAAAAAGATATTCGCGATACTGTACAATATATTAAATCAAAAAAGTCAAATAATAATCCTATAAAACGAAACAAGCAGTTTACAACTACTTCTAAGCTATCCTAGCAGATTGGTTGCTTTCTGGCGGACTGCATTAACTAATTTTCAGGTTTACATATCTTTGGCGATTTCATACGCCAAGTAAATCAGCCACTTCATCCATTGGTAAAACAATACAAGATTGCCTTTATATAATTTCTTGCTGCCATCATAAGTAATAATCGCATCTAATAAATCCATTAATTCGATTTCTGCATAGCTGTGTTTAAACGTTACACAAAACTGCTTAATTACCTTCTTTGGCTTTGCAATCTCATTATCATTCAGGCATTGAACCTCCTTATCCATGGCAGCACATAATTTCGGCTTATCCTTATAAATATATCTCTGTCTAATTAACCAAAATGCTTCAACGAGTTTTAGTAACGCTTCCATAAAATCCATTAAATCTTCACGCAGGTAGGCTTCATCATAGGCGCTTTGATCATTAGTAAGCGCCAGCCTTTGCCAATGGTTTAATTCATTCCTGCAAGTTTCTAATTGAAAATTGTTGAACAGCGCACACAGGTTGTTAAATACATTTTTATTCCTGGCAACCCAATAATGATACGGCTTTTGAAATCGTACGCTGCATTCTTTATCATTGTTCATGGCTTAATGGTTTTCTTCTTATTTTATAATACCATTTCTTAAACCAC
>CAXSDU010000210.1:0-2901 GCA_964236165.1 uncultured Parafilimonas sp.
AACAGAAAATACTTTTGAAACAAATACAAGCGATGTAAAATTTTTATTGAGCGAATTGGTAAGAATGACAGAAAAGGTTGCATTTGAATTAAGGCAGGATGGAAAACTTTCCGGTTGCATTGCAGTTAAAATTCGCTACCCTGATTTTCAAACTACTTCAAAACAAAATGCAATTGATTATACTTTTCGTGATGATGAATTTATTCCTGCGGTAATTGATCTCTTTCATAAACTTTATAAAAAAGGAAAACCTGTGCGTTTACTTGGTGTGCGCTTAACTGATTTTACAAACATAACTGTGCAGGGAAATTTGTTTGATGATGTATCAAAAAAAACAAATTTGTATAAAGCTATTGATGATATAAAAATAAAATTCGGGAAGGAATTTGTTGCAAAAGCAAGAGCAATAAAATAGAAGTTAAAAATTTATATCAATTGGTTTTGTGTAAGCAGTTATCAACCATCTCCTCATTTCTTTTTCAGTAAACCATTTCTTAAAAATTTTGCTTGATAAAACAGCATCAACACCTTTTACAAATATTGATGCAGGCATGGCATTCGCAAAACGATATAATCTTTCTTCGCTTTGCAAACGTTTATGTATTTCCTTATCATAATTTGTAAACATATTTTTTGTAAAGCAATTTTGTTTTATTGCGCGTTGAATATAGTGTGCTGCAATGTAACCGGATAACATTGCCGGACCAATGCCTTCACCCGAGTTTGGCGCAACAACCGAAGCTGCATCTCCTGTAAGTAACCAACCATCGCCATGTGCTTTTCGGTTAAGTGTTGACATAGGAATTCCCCAGCCTTTTGGTTGCTCCATTGCAACTGCATTTTTAAAACGATGTGCTACGTACACATCATTTGCAATAATATCTTCAAGTGCTTTGCGAACGTTAATATTTGCTTTAGCAACATGATGACTCGCCATTCCAAAGCCAACATTTACATCACTATTATTTAAAGGAAAAATCCAGAAATATGCAAACGGATATTTTTCAGGAAAATAAATTTCTATAAGATTATTTGAATTAATGCAGTCAACATTTTTCCAGTATTGTCTTAATGCAGCCGCATAATGATTGCGGTTTATACTTCTTTCTCCAACATGTTTTAAAACAACAGAATGATCTCCATCAGCACCAACAATCATTGATGTTTTTATTTTTATTTGTTTTGATGAAATCTTTCCTTCCAGTATCCAATCATTTCCTTCTTTATAAATTTTTTGAATGACACAGTTTGTTTTTACATCAGCTATTTTTTTATCAATCTTATCAAATAAATATTTATCAAAACTTGTTCTTCGAGAAGTATAAAAAATAGGTTGCGTTAAAAGTTGATCATTGTTTTTATTGTTGCACATCAAATCAACATGCTTTCCTTTCGGAAGAATAAAACGTATGCCTTTTGATTGCGTAAAATCACTAGAAGAAAATTCGTTTTTTACAATGGAACGATCGATGTTATTAAGCACACGCACTACTTTAAGATCAAGTGCATCACCACAAATTTTATCTCTTGGAAAATCAGCAGCATCAACAATTATATGCGGAATATTTAGTTTACAAAGTGTAACGGATGTTGTGGAACCTGCAGGTCCGGCACCAACAATGCAAACTTTAGTTTCAATTATTTCAGGCATAATAAAATGAACCTATGTGTTTACCGGTTCTTTTTCCATCATCAAATAAGCTTTTATAAAACCATCTAATTCTCCATCCATTACAGGTTGTATATTACCTACTTCGTAATCTGTTCTGTGGTCTTTTATCATTTTATAAGGATGGAAAACATAGCTTCTTATCTGGCTGCCCCATTCTATCTTTTTCTTACCAGCATTTGTTGCGTTTTTTGCTTCTTGCCGTTTGCGTAACTCTTCTTCATATAAACGACTTTTAAGCATTTTTAAAGCAAGCTCACGATTTTCACCTTGTGTTCTGGATTGCTGGCATTCAACAATAATTCCTGATGGAATATGTTTTAAGCGAACCGCTGTTTCAACTTTATTTACATTTTGACCACCTTTGCCACCGCTGCGATAAAACTCCCATTCAAGATCTGCGGGATTTACATTTATTTCAATCGTATCATCAATTAAAGGATAAACAAATACGCTGGCAAAAGATGTATGTCTTCTTGCATTGCTATCAAACGGAGAAATTCTTACAAGCCTGTGTACGCCGCTTTCTGCTTTTAAAAATCCATAAGCAAATGGTTCGTCAAATTCAAGTGTTGCTGTTTTTATTCCTGCGCCATCACCTTCCTGAAAATCGAGTTCTGTCACTTTCCAGTCTTGCTTATCGCCATACATTCTGTACATGCGTAAAAGCATTTCAGCCCAGTCCTGGCTTTCTGTTCCGCCAGCGCCTGGATTAATTTGTAAAACAGCAGGCAGCGCGTCTTCGGGCTGGTTTAATGTACTTTTAAATTCTGCATCATCAAGTAAAATCAAAGCATTATCATACGCTTGTTTTGTTTCTTCTTCAGTAGCATCGCCTGATTTCCAAAAATCAAATAATACAGCAAAATCTTCAACAGAAGATTCAACATGTTTAAAAGTTTTAAGCCAAAATTCATTGGTTTTAATTTCTTTCATGGTTTCGGTTGCACGTTTATTATCGTTCCAGAAACCTGCAGAAAGAGACAGTCTTTTATCTTCTTCTATTTTTTGAGTGCGGTTATCAACGTCAAAGAAACCTCCCTATCCCGTTAAGACGAGACCGCATGTCTGTGAGTTTTTCTATTGTCATAATGCAAAGATACTAAACAGGGTTCTTAACTATTGCGCTTTTCAATTGCTGAATCCATTTATTGCAAAGCCAGAGAATTACGAAAGCAACAACAGCAATAAACGCATCAACACATGACCACCATAAAGGAATGCCCCGCCGC
>CAXSDU010000211.1:0-2895 GCA_964236165.1 uncultured Parafilimonas sp.
ACTTGCTAACACAAAGCAGGAAAATCAACACCAGGATCTTGAATTAGTATCAAATAAAGCCTCATAATAATTTAACCATAAAGTTCAAGGTGAATACTTTTTTTATCATAGCCCATGGCTATGATATTTTGTTTAGCATCATCTATCATATTTTTCCACCCACATAGATAAAAATGCGCTTCTTGCTTTTGCGCATCAAGAATATTTTGATAAATAGCATGTACATATCCATGTTGTATCGCTTCATTTTCTTTATCTTCTCTTGAATAAGTTGGTATATAATGAAAGCCCGATACTGTATTACCTAATTCTTTTAATTCATCACCGTATAAACTATCGCATAAATTACGGCAACCAAAAATGAGATAAATATTTTTATGTTCAATGTTATGAAGTTTTATATAATGAGTCATTGAACGGAAAGGCGCAATACCGGTTCCCGTACAAATAAAAAATAAGTCTTTATCAATTATTGGCGGCAATGTAAAAACACCTTGTGGTCCGCGTAATTGTACTTCGCTTCCAACTGAAATTTTATTAAATAAATAATGCGTGCCTAAACCACCTTCCAGCAAAACAATTACAAGCTCAATAATATTTGTACCGTCAGGATGCGAAGCAATCGAATAGCTTCTCCAGCGCTTGTTTGGTTTTTCATGAATTGGAAGATCAAGCGTTACAAACTGACCTGGTTTAAAATTAAAATTTTCAACCTCAGGAATTTCAATCCAAAAGCGCCATGTTAGTTCTGTAATTTTTTCAATCCTGATGAACTTTCCTGTTCTCCAAGGTTCTGGCATAGCAAAATTTTAAGTAAGATACAAATTCAGTGCATTTAACAAAATCTCTTTATTCATTTTTTAAAAATACGCGTTGTAACTTCGCGCTGCGTTTATGAATTTGGGTGAATTACTGAAAAAATACAAAGAACATCCCCGCCTTTTTTATTTGGCGGAACGGTTATCTTTTGCTGATACGCAAAAAATCTTTCTCAAAAATTTACAGGGCAGCAGTGCTGATTTTGTGTTGGCAGCTTTGTTTGATAAATATCAAAATGATAAAGAAAATAATGCATCAACACATTTAGTTATTTTAAATGATGCGGAAGAAGCTGCATATTTTCATAACACATTAGAAAATCTCACACAGGCATTAAATCTTTTTTATTTTCCATCTTCATTTAAAAACAAAAAAGATTTCAGGCAATTAAACAGCAGCCATGTTATGTTGCGCACCGAAGCGCTTACAAAACTTTCGGTTTCGCCAGCTGGAATAATTATTACATACCCTGAAGCTTTATTTGAAAAAGTGGTTTTATCAAAAACATTAAGCAATAATATCATTCACATAAAAACAAACGACACGCTTAACCTTAATAGTTTGCTTGAATTGTTTGTGATGTATGGATTTGAGCGCACTGATTTTGTTTACGAACCTGGTCAGTTTGCAATACGTGGCGGCATTTTGGATATTTATTCTTTTGGAAATGAAAAACCTTATCGTGTTGAGTTGTTTGGTAATGATGTTGACAGCATAAGAATTTTTGATCCTGAATCGCAGTTAAGTGAAAGAAAATTATTGCAGGTTTCCATCATTCCGAATGTTGAAACGCAATTTGAAAGTGATGATAAAATATCATTGCTTGAATTTTTGCAGGAGCAAGCTGTTGTTTGGATTAAAGATTGGGACGTTATAAAAGAAGTTATAAATGAACAGGGAGAACAATTGGGCGATTACATCGAACATAATAAAACAAGGGTTTTAAAAGATGAAGACCTTGATGATGACACAACAATTTTAAAAAATGTAAAACTAAAAGATTTTGTTCCGACTTCAACATTGGAAAGACAAATAAACAATCATCATTTGGTTGAGTTTGGTTACAAACCGCATCTTTCAAATTTCGAAATTGAGCTTAATACAAAACCGCAACCTGCGTTTAATCGCCAATTCGACTTATTAATTAAAGATTTAAAAGCGCACGAAAGCAAAGGTTACGATCTGTATGTTTTTGCTGAACAGGCAAAGCAGTTGGAAAGATTGAATACGATCTTTAATGATCTGAATACTGACATTCAGTTTACGCCGATTGCTACATCAATACACGAAGGTTTTATTGATGAAGATTTAAAAGTTGTTTGTTATACAGATCACCAGATATTTCAACGTTATCATAAATATCGTATTAAGCAAGCTTACAATAAAAATAAAGCGCTTACATTAAGAACACTTAAAGAATTACAGCCCGGCGATTTTGTTACGCACATTGATCACGGTGTTGGAACGTATAGTGGTTTGCAAAAATTAGAAGTGAATGGAAGATTGCAGGAAGCTGTTAGAATTATTTATAAAGATGGAGACATTTTATATGTCAATATAAATTCATTGCACAAGATTTCAAAATTTACCGGCAAAGAAGGTACAGCGCCAAAAGTAAATAAATTGGGAAGTGATGTTTGGAATCGTTTAAAAGAAAAAACTAAAACCAAGGTTAAAGAAATTGCTTTTGATTTGATTAAATTATATGCGCAACGGAAAGCCCAGCTTGGTTTTTCGCATACGCCGGATAATTATATGCAAACGGAACTGGAAGCATCTTTTATTTATGAAGACACGCCGGACCAGGCAAAGTCAACTGAAGATGTAAAGAAAGATATGGAGCGTGCATCGCCAATGGATCGGTTGGTTTGTGGCGATGTTGGTTTTGGCAAAACAGAAATTGCTATTCGTGCTGCATTTAAAACATGTATTGATGGAAAGCAAGCTGCTGTTCTTGTTCCAACAACTATTCTTGCATTTCAACATTATAAAACTTTTAGTGAACGCTTAAAAGATTTTCCTGTAACCGTAGATTATATCAATCGCTTTAAATCAGCCAAAGAAAAAAAAGAAACA
>CAXSDU010000212.1:0-2878 GCA_964236165.1 uncultured Parafilimonas sp.
AGCCCTTCCGTGGAAACGGAACGGCCTCTAACGATTGCTTGCCATATGAAAAAAAGTTAACTAATATTTTTTGCAAGCACGCCTCTAAATCAATCGCACATTTAGTTTTTAATTACTTCATTGAATCTTTGTGCATAGTATCGCTCATCATCATATTTGAGCTATCTGCCATCATTGAATTACTTGTATCAGGTGCCATCATTGAATTGCTTGTATCAGTTGACATCATTGATGAAGAATCTGTAGTGCTTGAACTTGAACCGCTGTTACAAGCTGCAAAAACACCAATAGATAAAACGATTAATAATTTTTTCATTTGTTTGTATTTTTTGTTATGTAATTTTTTATTAATACCTGATTATTAAAAAGGTAACCTAAGTACTGAAAGTTTTTTTAAATAATTTCAGAAATCATTTTGGGTTACTTTTACTCTCTATCCCGTATTAAACTACACAAGGTGAAGTCTGAAACTAATGAACATCTATTATTAAAAGGACTGGCACATAACGATTCAAAAGCGATTGAGTCTATTTATAAAGAAAATTTTAACATGGTGCTTGGCTTCGTAATTAATAACAGCGGTTCTTACGATGAAGCAAAAGATATTTTTCAGGAAGCGATGATAACACTTTATGAAAAAGCTAAATCTGATTCTTTTGTACTTACGTGTCAAATTAAAACTTACGTTTATTCTGTTTGCAGAAGATTATGGTTAAAACGCCTTCAACAATTGGGCAAAACAAATTCAGGTATTGAAAATTTTGAAGAAACTGTATCAGTTGAAGAAGATACTGAGTTACATGAAAGAAGAAATGCTGAATTTAATATGATGGAAAGGGCTTTAAACAGTTTGGGAGAACCTTGCAAAAGTTTGTTAGAAGCATATTATCTTAATAAAAAAGGCATGAACGAAATCGCATCAATGTTTGGTTATACAAATGCTGATAATGCAAAAAATCAGAAATATAAATGCCTGATGAGATTGAAGAAATTATTTTTTACGCAATATAATATTGGTGAATAATGGAAGACATTTTATTATTGAATTCAATTGAACGCTATCTCGAAGGTAAAATGCTATCTGATGAAAAAGCTTTTTTTGAAGAGTTGCGCCGCAATCAGCCACAAATAGATCAGTTGGTTGTTGAACATAAATTTTTTCTGCATCAAATGCAAGATTTTGGTAACAGAAATAATTTTAAAGATTCGCTTGAAAATGTTCATACAAAACTTGCAGGTACCGGCGATATTAAAAACAGCGATCAGCCTACAACTGTTGGCGGAAAAATTGTTCAGTTATGGAGCCGTTATAAAAGAGTAGCTGGCATCGCTGCATCAATTGCAGGTATTACTGCATTAGCTATTTCAATATTGGCAATGTATTTTTCGCCTTCAATCGATCAAACACAATTAGAACGTTTAAGCAGAGATATCGCACAAATAAAGCAATCGCAGCAAATAACAAATACAACTTTAAAACAGGTTACTGAACCGAAGATTCCAAAAGGTGCTACGCTAACAAGCGGCGGTACAGCTTTTTTAATTGATGGCAGCGGTTTCCTTATTACCAATGCACATGTATTAACAGGTTCCGGCGCAATTGTTTTAGATAATAATGGAAATGAATACAGCTCACATATTTTATCTATTGACCGTCCGCATGATCTTGCAATTTTAAAGATTGATGATAAAGATTTTAAACCAGTTATCGTATTACCTTATTCAATAAAGAAAACACAGCCTGATTTAGGCGAAGAACTTTTTACGCTTGGTTATCCGCGTGATGAAATTGTTTACAACATGGGTTATTTAAGTGCTAAAACAGGTTACAATGGAGATACTTCAAGTTGCCAGCTTGCACTTACTGCAAATCCAGGTAATTCCGGCGCACCTGTATTTAATAAGAATGGTGAAATTGTTGGCATCATTAGCACAAGACAAACACAGGCAGAAGATGTAGTATTTGCTTTAAAAGCGAATAATATTTTTAAAATGGTTGATAGTTTAAAAGCAATAGATAGCTCTTTTCAAAATATAAAATTTCCTTCAAGCTCTTCATTAAAAAAACTTGATCGTGTAAGCCAGGTTAAAAAAGCTGAAAGTTGTGTATTCTTTGTAAAATCATACAATTAATTTTCTTTGGTAAGCATAAAAAAAAAGTCCGTACAGTGCGGGCTTTTTTAGTTAGTTATAGTTGACAAATTATGCCCATAGATTTTCAGGATATTCTTTGTTTTCTACAAGATGGTTTACTTCTCTTGCAACTATTGGTGCATCTTCTTTATAGGTAACACCAAACCATTTGGATGATGTTGGCAGAACTTCAACAACACCTTTTCCTGACTTAATAAAAAAATCTGTTACAGTAGGAATCAGAAATTCTGCTTTTAAATCTTTTTCATTCTTATCCAGAAATTTCTGAAATTCTTCTTCACACAAATCAATAAAAGTTGAATCATAACAAAAGAAATTCATGCTCACTTTAGTATCTTCTGATAATTCAAAAAAACTGTTGCTGTTTTCTTCATCAATAATCTTATCATCTTTTCTATAAATTTTTAAACGCTCTTTAATTCCCTGCATTTTATTTTCATCATTTATTGCAATTACACCACGGCTCACGCTGCCATGTTCACTTAGAGTATTAGGCAGTTCATATGCAATTACACCATATGTTTTCTTATTGCATTGAGCCTGTAAAAAATCAAATGCTTTTCTAAACGAATCCTTACCATAAAAATCATCAGCATTAATAACAGCAAAAGGTAAATCTACTTTGCCTTTACAGCAAAGTACTGCATGTGCGGTTCCCCATGGTTTTGTTCTTTCAGGATTTAGTTTTCTGCCTTCAGTAAACTTGTCGAGGCTTTGATACACA
>CAXSDU010000213.1:0-2655 GCA_964236165.1 uncultured Parafilimonas sp.
TTCTTCTTCAATAAACGGTGTAAGATATGCCACACTTTTTTTCATCACTCTTGCACTTTTTACCACTTGTGGCAGAAACATTTTTCCGCTGCCGAATAAATCACCCACTACATTCATTCCATCCATTAACGGACCTTCAATAACATGCAATGGTTTAGGATATTTTGCACGAGCTTCTTCCGTATCAATATCAATAAAATCTGTGATGCCATTTACCAATGCATGTTTTAATCTTTCTTCAACAGAAGTGCTTCTCCATACATCATCTTTCTTTTCAATTTTATCTTTTTGCTTAACTGTTTCTGCAAATACAATCAGCTTTTCCGTGGCTTCATTGTTTATATTATTACGGTTAAGAATTACGTCTTCACAAAGCGTTTTTAGTTCAGGTTCAATTTCATCGTACACTATTAACTGACCAGCATTTACAATTCCCATATCCATGCCTGCTTTTATTGCATAATATAAAAACACGCTGTGCATTGCTTCGCGCACTTGATCATTACCGCGAAATGAAAATGAAAGATTACTTACACCGCCGCTGATTTTTGTAAGCGGCATTTTTTGTTTAATGATGCGCGTGGCTTCAATAAAATCTACGCCATAATTATTATGCTCTTCAAGCCCGGTTGCAATAGCAAAAATGTTTGGATCAAAAATAATATCCTGTGCATCGTAACCAAGTTTTTCAGTAAGAATTTTGTAAGCACGTTCGCTAATGTTTATTTTTTTTTCAAGTGTATCTGCCTGCCCGTTTTCATCAAAAGCCATTACCACAACAGAAGCACCAAACATTCTGCATATTTCTGCCTGATAAGTAAATTTTTCTTCGCCTTCTTTAAGCGAAATGGAGTTTACTATACACTTGCCCTGCACACATTTTAAACCTGCTTCAATTATTTCAAACTTAGAAGAATCAATCATTATAGGAATGCGTGCAATGTCTGGTTCGCTCTGCAAAAGGTTTAAAAATTTTGTCATTGCATCAATGCCATCCAACAATGCATCATCCATATTTATATCTAAAACTTGCGCACCATTTTCAACTTGTTGTCTTGCCACGCTCAGCGCTTCTTCATATTTATTTTCACGAATTAATCTTGCAAATTTTTTTGAGCCTGTAAAATTTGTTCGTTCACCAATGTTTACAAAATTAGATTCGGGGCGAACGGTTAACGGTTCAAGTCCGCTGAGTTTTAAATAGGGTTTTATTATAGTTTGATTATGCATTTTTTTCAGGTGATTTTTCGTAAACAACTTCGGGTTCCATCAGTAACTTTAAATCGTTTTTATCGGGCAAATAAATTTTGTATTTACTTGTGAAGATTTGATTACTGCCTTTTGGCAATGTATATTTTACAATACTTTCTTTTTTGTTTTTGCAAAGAATAATGCCAATTGTTTTATTTTCATTTGGCTCTTTTATTTCTTCATCAAAATAATTTACATACATCTGCATTTGGCCAATATCCTGATGTTTTAATTCACCAATCTTTAAATCAATTAAAATAAAGCAACGAAGAATACGATGATAAAAAACAAGATCGATGTAAAAATGTTCTTCATCAAATGTTATTCTGTATTGCCTGCCTACAAAGAGAAATCCTTTGCCGAGTTCTTTTAAAAAATCTTCCAACTTGGATATTATTGCAGATTCAAAATCGCTTTCAGAATAAGATTCATGCTCTTTAAGTGAAAGAAATTCTAAGATGTATGGATCTTTAATTGCATCCTGTGCAGATTTTATAATCTGCCCTTTGATACTTAATTCCTTTATCTTTCTTTTATTTCGGCTATGTGTAAGGCGCTCATATAACGCGCTATCATATTGCCTCTTTAATTCTCTAACGCTCCATTTTTCATTGATGGATTCTATTTCATAAAATTTTCTTTCGGCTTCGGTTTCTATGTGTAATAGTAAAATATAATGAGACCAGCTTAACTTAAAAACAGGAGTTGAAGATTTCCGAGACACTGTCTCGGATTTTCGCGAAGGAGATTTTGAAACAGATTTCCGAGACAGTGTCTCGGAAATCTTATAAGTACTATAAAACTTACGCATGTTCTCAAGATTATCAACAGAAAATCCTTTACCAAATTCTTTTGTAAGTTTTAATGAGAGAGTTTTTAAAGTGTTAGCAGCATAAACAGCCCTTGGCTTTCCTTGCTGTTCATACTCAATAATTAATTTACCTATATTAAAATAGGTTTCAACAATACGTACATTAATTGTTTGAAGAAGTTGCTGCCTTGATGCTTCAACAACGAATTTTATATTTTTAAAAAGTGTTTGAGAAGAAATTTTCATGATATTATAAAACAGTTTCTTCTATTGGTAATGATCTTGGCTTAAGATTTTTTACATGCTGTGCAATTGCTTTAATATGTTCAGGCGTTGTTCCGCAGCAGCCACCAACAATATTTACAAAACCTTCTTCTGCCCATTCTTCAATAAAATGTGCAGTATCTTCCGGATGTTCATCATATTCGCCCATTGCGTTTGGCAAACCAGCGTTTGGATATGCTGAAACATAACACGCAGACATCTGTGAAAGCTCTTCAATATGTGACCTCATTTCTTGTGCACCCAATGCACAATTTAATCCAACACTTAAAGGCTTTGCATGCATGATTGAAGTATAAAAAGCTTCAAGC
>CAXSDU010000214.1:0-2572 GCA_964236165.1 uncultured Parafilimonas sp.
GGTCTTTGATATGAAAAGGTAGTTGTGCATCGGTCACCGCCTGTTAGTAGCCGTTTTGGTTTAGTCCCATTTTTTGTCGTAATGAAAGATTATATAAGAATTGTTCTTCTACAGGTACGGGGTTCTTAACACTTTTGTCAACGTCTTTTCCTTCTTTTGACCATAATGGAGGCAAAATATGAAAGACTTCGTCTGGTTTCAAAGTCTGAATATCTTTCTGCCATGAAGTCCATCTAATCCCTGAATAAAATTTTTTCAAGTCGCCAGTGAAACAAAACCATATAAAATCTTCATAGTTCATTTCAAGAGCTTCCCATTGTAAATTGTCGGGTGATAAATAATACATGCTGTCAATATCTTTTCCAAAAGAACCATAATTAATTGCGAAGTAACCGCCTGCAGCATCGTCAGCAACTAAGAAATAGGCAGGTCTGTCCCCAAATTCTTTAAAAGCTTTTCCTTTGTTCCAGTCAGGAAGTGTTCTTTGCATTTTAGAACTGCCAGAACCCAAAATTCTTATCCAGCCATTGTCAATTAAAATTCCACCTGTTGAAAAAACAATGGCTCCCATTATAGAACGGCTTGTCACTTGAGTTTTGTAAAGCGCATCCTTTGCTTTTATTGTGTCAACTGGTAAAACTTCCACTTTGTTTGTTGCAGAGTCAATCCATTGCTTAACAACCGTCCAACCAGGGTCTGTACGATTAATTAGTTGGTCAATAGAACGCATGTTGTACTGCGCTAAAGTTGTCAACGTGGAAAGTGTCAAAATGATTATTGATAAAAGCTTTTGCATGTTTATTTAAAATTCTGACTAACGTAACACTTAGGTTGCAGCATCAGGCATTGTTAAGCCTAAGTCATCATTAGTGATTTCAAATTTAGTGATTTGCTTTTTCATTTTTTTTATTAATTCCAGTTTTCTCTTTTGGTCTAAAAACAAATATTGAGTTGGCGGATGGTAAGGCTGTCTTTTTACAATCATATCAGATGATTACTGCAAGCTTTCTTGCAGTAGCGCTTACTGCAGATGTTCTTCCTTTCCGGTATAATACTTTTCTGAAAAAATCTGACAGGTGTGTATCTTTTAAATTTCCAATGGCATTGGCAGCATTTCTCAAAGCAATCTTTAGCCGGTTGCTTCCCTTCGGTACTTTATTGCTGATGATTTTACCACCTGTTTTTTTATTGTTGGGCGCAAGCCTCAGCCAACTGGCAAACTGTTTGGATGTTTCAAACTTTTTAAACCCTTCCGGTCCTATCTCACTCATGATACTTAAAATGGTGGCATGGCTCACGCCTTCAATCTGCATTAAATCAACTCCCTCAAAGTATTGATATGCTGCCTGGTTAAGGTCTATGCCTTTGAGTGCATTTTTGTTTTGTCTTTTATATGCTTTTACTGTAGCTGAAAGTTTTTTTTAGCGGGATCCGTATTGATTTGTCCTTTCAGAAATTTATTGATTTGCCCATCACATTCAGCTATCTTTTTTTGGAAGAACTGGTAGCTCTCCAACTCCTGCTTTAAGCCAAATAAATAATCTTTTCGGTTGTTGCCTTTCAGTGCTTTTGCAATCTCTTCTTCGCTTTTGCGGCAGTTGAAGTGACGGTGTTTTGCCAGTTCCTGCGGGTTAAGATTTCCCTTACAGATGTCTTCAATAATGGCAAGCCCGGTAAGCCCGCACACATCTTTTACTACTACATCTAACCTGAAGTTGAGCAGCTTTAAATACTTCTGCATTTTGTGTGAAGCTTCAACGCTTTGCTGTATCCAGTTGCTTCTTTGCCTGCAGTAGGTTCTTAAAGTTTCTGTTGTCTCATCGGGTAAAAAGCTTCCGCTTAACAGTCCAATGCTGTGCAGTTTGTGAATCCAGCGTGCATCTTTTACATCCGTCTTTTTGCCGTTAATGTTTTTAGTGAATTTGCCATTGCAAAGCGTAACTTCAAAGCCATGTTTGGAAAGCTCCACATACAGGTTCTGCCAGTAGCTTCCCGTGCTTTCCATAGCTACATGCGTAATGCCATGTTCTGTAAGATGATGGCAAATGCTTATCAGATCATCTGCATATACACCAAACTGCTGTACATCTTTTTCGCCCTGACCTACCGCCGCTACATGAAACCTGCTGCCTACATCAATGCCGGCAGCATGAAGATTGATAACATCCATTTCAATTTTTGCCATACTTAATTTTTTAATGATGATAAAAAAACAGCTTTAAGAAAATGCACCTATGGATTTATCAATTATTCTGAACGGGGTAGCAAAGCTCCACCACTGAATTCATAAACTCCCCAAATAAATGGAGTTGTACATTTCAACCAGAATGACGCACGGGATTATGAACCACCAATGTTTACAACGGTCTCACATAAAGCTGCTCTTGCAAAAATCAGAATATTCAACCGTTAGCTTTAGGAATTTATTTTAGATCCGAAAAAGGGGGAATGGCGTACAACGGTAGGTATTGCCGAAGGCAGGATATTCAATGAAAGTTCTGCCCGTAGCTACCGCTAATTTATAATTTATAGATGAAGTTAACAACAAAAGTTGATAAGAATTCCTTCTGCC
>CAXSDU010000215.1:0-2530 GCA_964236165.1 uncultured Parafilimonas sp.
GAGAACAGTTTTAACTGCTGTTTTGATATTTGCAATGCTTGTATATCCGCTTGTTGTGTTTCAGGAATTAAAAACAAGTTTACTGCAAATGGCATTGCTGATAATACAATATGCTTTACAAATTTATGCGTTGGTATTATTGTATAAAGAAGAAATTACAGAATGGTTTAACAGTATTACCCATAACGAAATGCTGCCTTAAAAGGGTGTTAATAACTCTTTTTGTATTACCGAGTTTTAACGGTACAGTTAATTACTTAATATAAAATGATGAATACATAAAATAATTTTTATAAAAGATATTCTATAAATTATTTCAATATACTTAGTAATAAATTTGTGAGTAAGAACAACACTTCTGATTTATAGAGCGGCTTTATTTTGCGTAATACTTACTTTTCATCACCAAGTTATACAGCTTTTGCAACAACTCAACTCGTCGAAGTTTACAACTTCGACGCATTTAACTTGCGTTATAATTTTCTCTTAAATAAACACGCATAGGTAGCTTAAACTTATTTCTTTACCCGCTCATTATTAAACATCTTAACCCGCGATTCAATATTATCTCCGTTTATTTCAATAATACGGTAGCCAAACATGCTTCCATCTTCCACCACCTCTGTTGCATTTTTTACAACCTGGTAAGAAGAAGCAGGTGTAATAATTTGTCGAACATTATCCAGCCTTTGTTCATCAGCCAAATGCAAATGCCCACAAAAAATAGTTATATCTTTTTTGCTATTCAATAAACAGTTTCGCACTTCGTCCCGGTTTTTCAGTGGGTACGCCCGGTCAATTGGTGTATTAACCATTAATACAGGGTGATGCATAAATATAATTATCTTCTTTATTGTGTGTAGCTGCTGTTTCATCCATTCAAGCTGATCATAACTCACAAATTCGGCAGAGGTATCGAAATATATTTGCCTGAAAACTTCGTTTTCTTCCACATAACATAATACATTTTTAACAGGAGTGCTTCGCTTGAAATGCTTTGCAACATTTTTATACTGGTCATGGTTTCCTAAGCATAAGGTGTACGAAAATTTGTTTAAGCTGGTAAAAAACCATTTGTGTGCAGATGAGTTTCCTATATCGCCTCCGAACACAATATCAGAAATATTTTCTTCAGTTATATTTTTTAAAATCTTCTCCCAATTTTTTTTTGAATTCACCTGAAGGTTAACTGGGTCTTGTTCATTTAAATGAATATCAGTTATATGAGCAATACGTTTCATAAATTTTAAATTGTGTGGGAAAAATGCCCTTACTTTTTTTTAGCAAAAATGGTTTCACTTATAGCAGTAAGTCTTGTATAGCGTCTTATAAGAAATAATACGTCTTTAAACCTTCACTAAATATTCTTTTCCAGCCAGGTTGTAAAATCTTCAATGGTATAAAATATTTCATCCGGTTTGGCAGCTAATAACTTTTCTTTCTTCGCTTTAGTTGACCAGCAGGCAGCAACACTTTTAATTCCCGCCTCTTTACTTTCTTTGGTATCATTCGGTGAATCACCTATATAAATAACTGACTCTGCCGGCACATTGCCGAAAGCTTTCAATATTAGCTGTATGGCTTCCGGTTTGCGCGAACCTATTGGTGAGCCATTTTCAATTATCTCAAAAAAAGATTTTATGTTCAGCAACGCTAATGTCAGGTCAGATGTTTGTTTTCCTTTTCCCGTAGCGATGGCAATATGTACACTCTTTTGTTGCAGCATCTGCAGCAACGGCACAATACCTTTAAATGGCTGCATGCACATGCCATGCATGGCTTTATAATGCTTTAAAAAATCCGCTGTGCCTTTCTTGTAATCATGCGGTGCAAGTGCTTTAACCGATCCTTCTTCATCCGGTCCGAAAGAAGCAATGATTTCTTCGTCACCAAGCGGTCGCTTAACAAGCGGCTCTACAGCTTTTCGGTATGCAGCAATAATAAGCGGAATTGTATCTGCCAGCGTACCATCAATATCAAAAATTACAGCTTTTATTTTTTGCATAATATGTTATGCGGGAAGATAAGCAATTGAAGGATTCAGTTCAGATCTCACAAAAAACAGGTCAAATTCTATGATTCATTATATGTGATTCAAACAATTGCAACTTATTGAGCGCAAGATTGATATCGCCTTTGAACTCACCTGCAAAACATTAATTTCATTGTGCCGATTATATAGACTGCAATCCTCTACCAGAAAACATTGCGAGCCTTCCAGACATAATCTTACTCCTTTTAAACATTCTCGCCGCTAATTAATTCATTGAGCTTTGTGTTATCTTTTATAACACAATGAAAACTCTATTAATATCATCTTATCACCACTTAATGCAAACTGCAATTACATTATTACTTGTAGTTATTGTATTAGCGATTCCTTCTGCAAACTTTTCAGATATTAGCTACTATAAAGCTTTGTTTGCAGGGTATATTAAGATACTTTTTACAATCATCATCCCAAAAATTAATTACTATGTTCAGTACACTGATTGATAACAAAAATGAAACAAAGAACCGCGTTATTGCT
>CAXSDU010000216.1:0-2467 GCA_964236165.1 uncultured Parafilimonas sp.
TGATGGCATTCCTACAACACAATGTATTGAAGCGAACATTCATGCCTTGGCGCGTTATGCTGCTTTGTGTCAGGAAGCAGATGTAGTGCCGATTGTAGAACCGGAAGTGCTGATGGATGGAGCGCATGATATTCAACGGTGTTTTGATGTGACAGAGCAGGTAATGAAAATATTATTTTACCAGTTATATAAATATAAAATCTGTCTTGAAGGAATGATTCTAAAACCAAATATGGTAATTGCAGGAACAAAAAATACAGTTCAGAACAGTATAGATGAGGTGGCTGAAGCAACAGTAAATTGTTTGCTTCAATCTGTGCCTGCAGCAGTACCTGCAATTGCATTTTTATCTGGTGGTCAATCTGCAGATGATGCAACAGCGCATCTAAATGCCATGAATAAAAACTTTAAGAACCGGTTGCCATGGATACTTACATTTTCTTTTGCAAGAGCTATTCAGCAACCTGCATTGGATGCCTGGAAAGGTGATGATGCAAACGTAAAAAAAGCACAGGATCTTTTATACCAGCGCAGTAAACTGGATGTGGCGGCAAGACAGGGAATTTATTAATGCAAGCAAATCAGACCGCAACATTTCAATTCCTTTAATAATAGCATTTATTAAAATCAATGATTGGTATTTTCTGAAAATATATAGAAAGTAAAATAGATTTAACCGACCAGAAATTTTGAGTTGATTAAAACTAAAGCGTTATGATTCAATTTATAACTAGCTTTCATAAAGGAAGTACAGACAGACAACGATGGACAATGATTTCTATTACCAATTCATCAAACCAGGCAAATCGCTTGCTGACTTTGTAGAAAATATCGGGATGTTTCATAATCAATCCCATGCAGCAAAAGAAGTGGTGATAATGCCTGATGGAAGAATTGATTTGTTTTTTTTGCAAACCGCATCAGCGCCTTTTCAGGTTATGCTTATTGGGCTGGAGACTGCGCCAGAGCAAAGAAATATTCCGGCGCAAACACTTGCTTTTGTTATCAGTTTCAAGCCGCTAGCTGTTGAATATATTTTGCATACTTCTATTGCTGATATTTTAAATGTTGCAAAAACTCTCCCAGGTGATTTCTGGAATTTTACTGCTGATGATTTGAAAGACTTTGAAGCCTTTTATAAAAAGGCTTCACAAAAAATGAAAGAACTTTTACCAGCAGCAATTGAGGAAAAAAAGCGCAAGCTTTTTGAATTAATTTATTCATCGAATGGTGAAATGAAAGTAGAAGAACTTTCCCAAAAGTATTTTGGAGCAGCCGGCAAATAAACCGATATTTCAATCTGCAGTTTGGTCTTTCATTAAAAAACATTTTGTAAAATTTTACGCTTCAGAGCATCATTAGAACACATTGCACAAGGACGCCTTTTCGCAGAATTAAACTTCACAGACCAAAACCACTTTATTAAAGAAATAAAAAAGTTTTCAGGCGTTGTGCCAAAGGAATTATTAAAAAATAAAAATGACCGATTTATACTATTGTCAGTCTTAAAACAAAAATAGTTTTGCGCCGTATTAAAAATTATACGGAATGTTATTAGAAAATAAACAAGTCGCCGTAGTTGGCGGAGGCCCCGGCGGACTAACGCTGGCAAGGCTTTTACAAATGCAGGGTTTAAATGTAAAAGTATACGAACGTGATTTAATAAAGATGTCCGCTTGATAGGCTCACCGCTGGATATGCATGACGAATCGGGATTGGCGGCTATACAAAAAGTAAATTTATTAGAGGAATTTAAAAATAAATTTCGGCCGGGTGCAGATAAAAAAATTATCGCAAACGAATGTGCAGAAATATTCCTCAGCGATCATATTTTGTGTTTCAAGTTCAATAAGTCTGAAATTTTTATACTAGAATGATTTATTGTTGTTTCAATTAATTTTTGACCAACTCCTTTACCTCTATAATTTTCTGAAACTAAAATGTTTTCAATGTATAAACTATTATTCCATGCTTTAAATTCACAAATTATCATTCCAATCAATTTGTTGTCTTCAAAAGCTCCAAATGAATTACTTCTTCAATGATTTTGTTATAATTATTTATGTTATCAAATGTAATCTTCCAAGTTTTTTTATACTCTTTTTCAATTAGCTTAAGATTAAAAGAAATGATGTCCTGATTAAAAGTAGTTGTTACATTATAAATTCGATTTGTAACATAACCATTACGTCCCCAGTCTTTTGCAAAATTGTCTTTTAATTGCGTCAATGACGGATAATTTGAAGTCGAAGCTGACTTGCCTGCCGTTTCTTTTTGGACAGGCTTGTGTTTTTGGTGTACTCATGATTGACCAATAATTGTTGAATTTTTGGTCAACCTATTTTAAGACGCGACCTGCCTTATTATGACGCACAACGAAGGCGTATTGCTTGCAGGTGGAATAATAGCGCTGTGTCCTTTAGACTTGCATTATGAATTTATCTATAATTAATACTACTATTATCAC
>CAXSDU010000217.1:0-2433 GCA_964236165.1 uncultured Parafilimonas sp.
CACATGCATATTGTAGCTAACAGAATTGGGTTTGACAGGAAAACAGTCAACGATAGCAACAACTACCAAAAGACAGCGGCTTTTTGCAGAAAAATGGAATTCAAATTTAACCTGCGGCAGGTACTAAGTCCAAAAAGATATTTATCAAAAGAACAACGATTGTTACCAAGAAATGATGAACGCAAAAAAGCATTGGCACTTGCCGTACGAAATGCAATAAATAACTCAAAAAACCTTGAACAATTTGTAAGAATTATGCAGTCGAAAGGATATAAAGTAATTAAGGGTCGAGGTATTAGTTTCATTGATGATAAGAAGGTAAAAATAAAAGGTAGTGAAGTTGGCTACTCACTTCAAAAAATTGAAGACCGGTTAGAGTTTCAACATCGGCTTAAAACTGACAGACAATTTTTTAACCAGATAATAAATAGAAAGCTGGTGAAAGATTTAAATGAAGCAGTGAATCATGCTGCGATTAAAGACGAAAATATTTCTGTTACTAAGCAGCTTAAGGAAAATATCTCCGCGACCATTGATGCATTATTGAAACCGGAACAAATGCCAGACCAGATTATTCCAAATTTGCTGGTGAAGAAAAAAGAGAGAAAGAAGAAGCGTAATTTGAAGCTATAAAAAAATGTTGTAAGAGATTACTAAGCTATTTACTGTATTTGAAATTGCACCTTAGGTAAAATAGGTAATGATTATATTCATCAGTGCAAAGGCAACGTTACCTTTAAAGAAGTAGAACAAAATTGTTTTATTACATCACGCAATATGAAAGACGTTTTAAAGTGTATAATGATTTAGGATAAAGAATACGCAAAAATTTTCAGGTTTAATATTTGATGAATTACAAAGGGAAATCCAACCTAACATGAGTAAATAGTGTGAACAAATGGCTATTATGACCAATCATCTTACCATTATTTATACGATATATGAAACTGGCGAACTGAATGTTGTGAACCATTTAATTTTTTCCATATCCAAATTAAAAATTGTTTTGACGAATTAGCGGGAGGGAACAAAACAATCAATAAATTGGAAAAAAATCAAAACAGCTAACTGTATCTATATGAGACGAAGCCTTTTCGTTCTATTCCTTTTTATCAGCACACAAAATATATCTGCACAACCGAGTAAAACCAATATAATTGTTGACAGCCTGAAAGCTTTATTGTCTAAGGCTTCCAAATCTATACAGCGATTTAAGATTCTTAGTGACATCGCAGAAAATACAGGCTTGCATACAGGACAACTTGACTCTAATAATTGCCTGCAACTATTACAGATTGCAGAAGAGCTTAACAACGATTCATTGCTTGCAATAAGTTATAATCTTATCGGCGAATATATTTCCCGCATTAAAGGTGATAATACAACAGGGCTTGAATATTTTTTTAAAGCTATTCCACTTGCAGAAAAGTCAAAAGACAAACGCCGTTTGAGTTCTATTTATTTTGATATTTCACTTATCTATTTTACACTTCAAAATAATGAAGAATCTGTAAAATATATTCGAAAAGGCGGCGCCAGCTTACCGGATAAATCACATCCGCTTTATGATTTTATGCTGGCGCAATATCAGCGTGGTATGGCAACTTACTTTGCAGCTACTCAACAACCTGATTCCGCTTTGGCTTATGCGCAACCACTGATAATTACAAGCCGCAAATTGAATAGCCCGCTGTTTGAGTTCAGTGCACTTTTTTTAACCGGCACAGGTTACGATCAGGAGGGTGATAAAGATTTGGCTGATACTTATTTTAAAAAAGCGACTGCGATTGCAGATCTAGTTAATAGCCCTTACGGTGTGCTGCGATTTAGCTTGAATTACATTCCGTTTCTCTTTAAAGATAATCGTATAAATGATGCAAAAACACAGGCAATTAACTTATTAAATACGGGCACACAGTTAGGCAATAACGATTTAAAATTTGTGGCCGCAGGGTTTATGCGACAAGTGTATGATTCGTTGCATAAAACAGACAGTGCTTATTATTACGCAAGGATGGAGGCAACACTTAATGCTGAAATCTTCAATCAAAATAATATTAATAAAATGCAGGCTTTGGCTTTCGATGAACAGATAAGAAATATGGAAGAAGAAGATAAAGCAAGAGATGAAGAAGCAGCACGCCAGCAAAATATTCAATACGCACTAATTGCTTTAGGCATCATCATCTTCATCACATTATTCTTATTATTAAGCCGAACAGTAATTGCAAATGAAAGATTGATTTCATTCTTTGCTATTCTTGGTTTGTTGGTAGTTTTTGAATTTATCAATTTACTTATTCATCCGTGGCTTGCACATTTCACACACGAATCACCAGTATTGATGTTGCTCGCATTGGTTTTAATTGCTGCATTATTAATTCCAATGCATCATCGCCTGGAACATTGGATAAAAGAAAAAATGGTGGAGAA
>CAXSDU010000218.1:0-2418 GCA_964236165.1 uncultured Parafilimonas sp.
TATGTTGTTCTCGATGGCGCTGTAAAAATTGTGGACGAGCAAACGGGCCGTATTTTGGAAGGCCGCCGTTATTCTGATGGCTTGCACCAGGCAATTGAAGCAAAAGAAAATGTAAAGATTGAAGCAGCGTCGCAAACGTATGCAACAATCACGCTGCAGAATTTTTTTAGAATGTATCACAAGCTCGCCGGTATGACGGGCACTGCTGAAACAGAAGCAGGAGAATTGTGGGATATTTATAAACTTGATGTAGTTACTATTCCTACAAATATTTCATGTGTGAGAAAAGATGAACAGGATCTTGTTTATAAAACCAAGCGCGAAAAATATCGTGCAGTAATTGATACAATAGAACAATTGCGTATTGCAGGTCGTCCTGTGCTGGTAGGTACAACTTCTGTTGAAGTAAGTGAGTTATTAAGCCGCATGTTACAACAGAAAAAAATCCCTCATAATGTATTGAATGCAAAACAACACGCACGTGAAGCACAGGTTATTGCGGAAGCCGGGCTTTCTGGCAATATTACTATTGCAACAAACATGGCTGGTCGTGGTACAGATATAAAGCTTGGCACAGGCGTTAAAGAAGCCGGCGGACTTGCTATTGTTGGTACAGAAAGGCATGATAGCCGTCGTGTTGATCGCCAGTTGCGTGGTCGTGCCGGAAGACAGGGCGATCCAGGTTCTTCACAATTTTTTGTTTCGCTTGAAGATGATTTGATGCGTATGTTTGGCAGCGAGCGTATTGCAAAAGTGATGGACTTCGCCGGTTATAAAGAGGGAGAAGTTATTCAGCATAGCATGGTTACAAAAAGTATTGAACGTGCACAAAGAAAAGTAGAAGAAAATAATTTCGGCATAAGAAAACGTTTGCTTGAATATGATGATGTAATGAATAAACAACGCAGTGTAGTGTATGCAAAACGTAATCATGCATTGTTTGGTGAACGTCTTGCACTTGATTTAGATAATGCGTTTTATGATGTTGCAGAAGGTTTGATAAATACTTTTAAAGAGCGTAACGATTTTGAAGGTTTTAAACTGGAAACAATTGTAAATCTTGGTTTGGATACAGGAATAGTACCTGAACAGTTTGAAAAAGATAATGAACAGCAGCTTGCACAAAAATTATATGAAGAAGCTTTTGCAAATTATCAGCGCAAGCGCAAAGAATTAATGAAAGTGGCAATGCCGGTTTATAAAAATATTCGTGAAACGCAAGGACAAAATATTCAGAATGTAATGGTGCCATTCACTGATGGCAGAAAAGCAATACAGGTTTTAACTAATCTTGATAAAACATTACAATCTTCCGGTATTGACCTGGTAAATACGCTGGAAAGAAGTGTAACACTTTTTTTGATTGATGACACATGGAAAGAACATTTACGCGCAATGGATGATTTAAAACAAAGTGTGCAAACTGCACATTATGAGCAAAAAGATCCATTGGTGATTTATAAAGGCGAAGCGTTTAATTTATTCCGCCAGATGGATAGTGAAGTGAATACAAATATTGTAAGTTTTCTTTGTCATGCTGAATTGCCGGTACAACAAAATGTTCCTGCACGTGAGGCAAGACAGGAAAAAACTGATATGAGCAGAATGCATTCTAACAGGCGCGAAGTAGAAGCAGCAGGGCAGGATTATGCAACAAATGAAAATGATTATTATGATCCTGCACCGGTAAAACAAGAGCCGGTAAAAGTTGGACCAAAGATTGGCAGAAATGATCTTTGTCCATGCGGCAGCGGAAAGAAATACAAGAACTGTCACGGCAGAGAAGAATAAGTTTATATTTTTAAAATATTAGTGAATAAAAGCCTGCAATAATGCAGGCTTTTATTTTATATTATGAATGATAACGCGCAACGCTTCAGCAACAGGGTTAATAATTATGTAAAATATCGACCTTCTTATTCAATAGAAATAGTTGACTTTCTTAAAAGTGAAATTGGATTGAATAAAGATTTTGTTGTAGCTGATATTGGTTCAGGCACAGGGATTCTTTCCAAAATATTTTTAGATAATAGTAATACAGTTTTTGGAATTGAACCCAACGAATTTATGCGCAACAAAGCTGAGGAATTGCTGAAAGATTATTTTTTATTTAAAAGTATCGATGGCACTGCAGAACAAACAAAATTAGAAAATGAAAGCGTTGACGTTATAACTGCAGCACAAGCTTTTCACTGGTTTAACGTGGAGAAAACCAAAGCTGAATTTAAACGTATTTTAAAACCAGAAGGTTATTGTTGTTTAATATGGAATGAACGTTTGAATAATTCTGCATTTTTAAAAGCGTATGATAATTTATTGCTTGAATATTCAACTGATTATGCCAAGGTAGATCATAAAAATATTGATGATAAAAAAATAGAAGCATTCTTTTCACCTAATCACGTTATTAAAAAATCA
>CAXSDU010000219.1:0-2413 GCA_964236165.1 uncultured Parafilimonas sp.
GTTTTTTTCGCCGCCGCCAGTCGTATAGCTTTATTTTTCTCAATCATTTTTTCTTTTATCCAATGTTCCAAACGATGATGCAATGGAATTAATAAAGCAGCTATCAATACTAATGCAAGCAGCATCAACACAGGAGATTCATGTGTAAAGTGTGCAAGCCAGGGATGAATCAATAAATTGATAAACTCAAATACTACTAACAACCCAAGTATGGCAAAGAAAGAAATCAACCTTTCGTTTACAATAACAGTTCTGCTTAATAACAAAAAGAGTATAATAAAAATAATAATGCCTAAAGCAATCAAAGCATATTCAATATTTTGCTTTCGCTCTTCAGCATCTTTCTTTTCTTTTTCAGCCAATTCGTTCTCTCTTTGCGTTTCATCAAAAAGCATATTTTGCAGCTTCATTATCCGCTCCCTACTGAATAAGCTATCATTTGCTCTTTGTGCAATTTGAAGATATTGCAACGCTTTTTTATCATCCTTATCCGTATAAAGCTTTGACAACAATTTGCCTGATTTTATCACATATTCTAAACCTGTTCTTTGTGCACAGGACAAAGATTTATTTGCGTATAAAATGGAAGAATCCGGCTGATGTTCCTCATCATAATAATTCGCTATCTGCAGATATGCAACAGACAATCCTAAAGTATCATTGTAAGCAATATCGTTTTTGACTGCCTCACGGTAATAACCTAAAGCCAACTCTTTGCTTCCCATGCTTAATTGTAAGTAGCCCAACCCAATTAGCGTTAAACCAAATTGATATTTATCCGTAGTCTTATTGAAATATTCATAGCTGGATTGCATATATTTTAATGCTGAATCTTGTTTGTTAAGCTGGCTAAATAAGAAAGCTAATTGGAAATGTAATCCAGCTAACTTGTAAAAGTCATTAATATTAGACATTGCATTTGCTTTGCGACAATACATAAGCGCTTTTTCATAATCTCCCTGCTGCAAATAAATAGAGCCGATTGATTGATATGAACTTGCTATGCCATTTAAATCGTTTAAATCCTCCTCAATTTTTAGCGCTTCTAAAAAATAATAAAGCGCCCTTGGGTAATTACTGATACCTACATACTGATTACCCAACTGGTGCAAAGCATGTGCTTCACCTTTCTTATATTTTATTTTACGGGAAAGTTGTAAGGCTTCATTAGCAAGGTCAAGGCCATTTTGAAAGGTTTGATCATAGAAACTAAGCTTAACAAGTGCCTCTACTTTTATTGTGTCATCTTTTGTTGAAGCCAATAATTTTTTCAGGCTGTCAATCTGCGGCGCTTGTGTAAAAGCAGTTTGCAGTTCTATTAAAAAATAAAAAAGCAGTATTATTTTTTTCATGCTTATTGGTTTTGTAAATGATATTCTTTGCTAATCAATGTAATTATCTCCTTCTGATTTTTTAGCAAATTATCGTAACCCCATTTCATATTGGAATAATCTTGCCTGTAAGAAAGTAAGGCATTTTTAAATTCAAACATTAATGTTGATAGCGTTTCTGCGTGTACTGGCATTCTATTTTTACTTATCATACTATCAATCCAGAAATTAGCAGAAAGTGGTGGCGGATTATATTGATACTGGTTATATATTTTATTTATAATTTCCTGCACAAAAAGATTGTTTCGCAGTTTTACAACTGTTTCAAAAAATGAATTATGTTGGGCAGCAATAGTAGCTATGTCATTATTATTAAACTGGTCATAGGCAATAATTTTATTTGCCACTGTTTTACTAAGAACTAAACGAAAGCCCCCCGCATTTTTTAACTGTGCAATTGTTCTTTGGTTGTAAGAAAAGCTAACGTAGTTAAGAGCATTGTTGATATGCCTGTAGACCTTCAACAAATCTGTATTCTCTAATGGGAGTTGAATAGCATCAGCAACTGAATCTATATCGTGGTTGATATCATCCCAATATTTAATAGTATAGTTAAGTAAAGCGGTATCGCTTTTTAAATCTTGTGACATAGTAACCATGTATTCCTTCTCACGGTCTCTTTCCACATTATGTTCCCTTACATTCTCTGCTACAAAACCAAGAAACACGGCAAGAAACAGCATTAAGAATTCCAGTAAATATTCTCCCCATTTCTTTTTATGTGTTAGGTGGTGTGGATGGTGTACTTCCATATGTTCAATTTCTGATGCGGTGATGTCTGATTTGTTGATTTCATTTTCTTCATCCACGATTAACGATTCACTATTCACCGACCTATTTTCAGTTGGTAGTGGACTGTCTTCTGTTGATTGATTTATTTTTTCTTCTTCACTCATTTTGTAAATAATATTCTTTTTAAATTAATAGAGTAAGATTTACAGCTCGGGCCTGCATGCCTTCAGTTTATTTATTTATTTCTTTTTCTACCATTTTTAATAACGATTCATTTATTTTATCCAGGC
>CAXSDU010000220.1:0-2376 GCA_964236165.1 uncultured Parafilimonas sp.
GGGCAGATTACTATGATCTAACCAAATGTTTTTATTCCTTTTTTTTTCTGTTTATGCACATGGTACCTGGTATTTATTCTCATAATCTTTTTGCTGATTAACAACTGCTGCCACTCTTAGTAACATTTTATTTTTAATTGCGTTAAGTGCCTGTAAGTGCTTTTTTCCCTCCTTTGTTTTTCGGTTATAATAATCTCTAAACTCCGGGTATGTATTTATTGCCGACAATGCGCCCATGGTGAGTATTGTTTTTAATTCTTTGTTAGCCATAAAATGGACCCGGTTCCTACTTTTTACACTTGTGCCGCTTTGATGTTCGTGAGGTACTACACCTGCATAGTTTGCCAATTGTTTGCCTGTTACTTTTATGGCAAAATTATTTGTGCAGCAAATGATAAAAATGGCTGTTATTTTTCCGATTCCAGGTACAGTTAACATTCGGTTATAGTTTGCCAGGACGTCTTTATCGGCTTTAACTATCCGCATCATTTCAGCCTCTATAAGTGAGATTGATTTTCCGAGGCCATCGATAGCGGCTTTATTAAATTTTTCCAGAAGCTGTTGTGTGTTTTTGTCATTACTGAGTTTAAGTTCACCGAGGGTTTGTTTAATGGCATTTTTCTGCCTCAGTAATTTGCTTCTGTTGCTTAACAGATCTTTCAGGGTAATAAGTGGTTTATTGAGTCCTGTTGTGGGTTTGATATCCTCATGATTTTTATAAGCATATTCACATAAGCGTAAGCTATCGACCTTATCATTTTTGGTTCTGGCGATGCCAAAGCTCCATTTAAGATCTGCGGCATTTCCAATAAAGATGGGCAATAAATTAGTGGTGCAAAAGTTCCAGATAAGCCGGTGGTAGATGCCGGTATTTTCAATTACCATCAGGCTATTGTTATCAAAGGAAACCTGGTGTTGTTCGAGCCAGGCTTTAAAACTTTTCAGACCGGGGATATTATTGTCAAAAGTGGAAACAAGCGGCGGCTGCCTGGATGCGTTCAGGCTAATGATAAGAGAGACATCAAAGGTGAGTTTGCTTACATCGATACCGAGATAGTTTTTTTTCATAAATTAGAGTTTAGATTATTAAAATAAACGTAACCATTTTGCCCCATCGTTCTAGTCCTTAATAATGGGTATTGCCCTAATTACTATATGAACACCAAGGGAAAAAACGGCAGCAGATTTAATCTGCCCATGGGTAGTTAACCCTTACGGAAAATGAATGAGCTGCTGCCGCTGGTTATGTTTTATCCACACAAAAATGTGGATTGTAAAAGAAAAAAAGAAGCAAAAAAAGAAAAGGTAGTAATAGTAATAACTTTATTAATAAATCATTGATGCAAACCTAAAGGACGGAATTCTAATTCCCCGCCTGACGCAAAGCCGGTTCGTTGTGCGACATGGCTAAACAGAATTTTCATCAAAAATAAACTATACCAATGGGACAGTACGTTGCTCTATTAGATATTTTAGGTTTTAAAGATATTATAAATAAAAATCCGCATGAAGAAGTAATAAAAATATTCGAAAACTTTCGAATTTATGTGCAGATGAGTTTAGCGAATCATAAGACTATGAGAGATACTTATGGCAGGGCAACTTACGATGTAAGAGATTCAACAATAAATTCTAACATTATTTCAGACTCATTAGTATTTTGGACAAATGATAATAACGCCAGTGGTTTTTTTGAACTTGTTGAGTGTTTGCAATCTTTTACTTCATTCTGTCACAATCTTCCGAAAATATTTTTAAGAGGTGGGGTTTCATATGGAGAATTTTATTATGATAATAATGGTGTAATTAAAGGAAAAGATTCTTTAATCATTCATCCTATAATGTTTGGCAAAGCCTTAGTTGACGTTTATGAAATAGAAAAACAGTTACAAATCGCTGGATGCATTATAACTGATCAAGCAATTCAGGAAGCTCAACATAATAACTCTCCTTTATTTGAAGAAAAATGGAAAGCATTAATCGGCGAAAATAAAATTGTAAAATATAATATTCCTACTAAAAAAGGAGTAACTGATGCTTGGAGTATTAATTGGGTTAAGGACGCTGCAAATCCAGATCTATCAGAAATTAGTAAAGCTTTTTCATCATTTAACAAAAGCATTGATGATGCAAGTGTGAAAGAGAAAATGAACAATACAATTGAATATTATAATTATGTCAAAGCAAATTTCTATACAAAGTAGCAATGGCATATTGTAAAAGCCACGATCGCACAACAAAGCGTTTGGCAAAAGTGTGGACGGAAGTACAATCATCATTAAACCATTTCTCAACTTCAGTTAACGGCCTGACCGATTCTAATTCGCCGCAGCATTTTGCTACGCTCTTAGTGCTGCGGCTTGCATTGTGGTTACA
>CAXSDU010000221.1:0-2329 GCA_964236165.1 uncultured Parafilimonas sp.
TACAAAGCGAAAAAATGGCAAGCCTTGGAGAACTCACTGCGGGCATTGCACATGAGATACAAAACCCGTTAAATTTCGTGAATAATTTTAGTGAAGTGAATAAAGAGATGCTGGAAGAGCTGAGGGCTGAGCGCTTAAAGCCAAAAGCAGAAAGAGATGACAGTTTGGAAGTTGATATCATAAATGATGTTATCGCAAACGAAGAAAAAATAAATCATCACGGCAAGCGTGCTGATGCCATTGTAAAAGGAATGTTGCAACATTCAAGACAAGCATCAGGCGTAAAAGAACCAACAGATATCAATGCTTTGTGTGATGAATATTTAAGGTTAAGCAATCATGGTTTGCGTGCAAAAGACAAAAACTTTAATGCAGTCCTCATGGAAATGGGTATAAAAACTGATTTTATGAAAGCCTTGGCAACATAAACATCGTTCCGCAAGATATTGGAAGAGTGTTATTGAATCTTTTTAATAATGCTTTTTATGCAACAAGCGAAAAGCAGAAAGCCAAAAGCTTAACGCAAAACGCAGGATACAAGCCACTCGTTTCCGTTCAAACAAAAAAAATAAACAACAGTATTGAAATACAAGTAAAAGATAACGGCAACGGTATTCCGCAACATATCATTGATAAAATATTCCAACCTTTCTTCACTACAAAACCAACAGGTGAAGGAACCGGATTGGGATTGAGTCTGGCGTATGACATCATTACCAAAGAACATAACGGAACAATAAAAGTAGAGAGTAAAGAAGGAGAAGGAACTATGTTTATAATTCAACTTCTCATTAACTAATGAAAAAGAACATTACGATAATATTTATTCTATTAGCTATTACACATATTGCTATAGCACAGGATAATTATTTAACCAGCTTTAGATATAATCTCTCAATCGCTAAAGATGATACGAGCCGTGTAGATGCAATGAACGATTTAAGCAGTTATTACAAACTTATAAAACCGGATTCAGCACTTATTTACGGCTTTAAAGCATTGGAGTTGGCAAGAAAAATAAAGTATTTAACAGGTGAATTTAATGCGCTGGAACAAATGATAATTACGCAGGACGGTCTTGGCAATAATTCAAAAGCATTGCAATTAATTTTTCAGGCAAACAAAATTGCTGACAAGAACAAAAATCCATCTGAAAAAGCTGCACTACTCCTTAATAAAGGGTTGGTTTATGAGCACTCAAAAGATTATACGCTGGCATTATCTCTTTACAAAGAAGCAAAAAAGATTTTTGATTCAATAAATGATTCAATTTTTTCTCCGTTTGCACAACTTGCAATTGGCAACACGTATTCGGAAATGCATCTACCTGATTCAGCTTTATATGTTCTTGATGCAGTATACAAAAAAGCGAGACAAATAAAAGATAACTGGACAATTCCATATATATTGTTGAGTTTAGGAAAAGTAAATACTGAATTAGGAAATGCCAATATTGCGCTGGCATACCTTACGCAAAGCATAATAAAAACACAAGCTGACAATGAAGAAATCAGTGCCTGCTATCTTGCCATTGCTCAGTTATACCAGAAAACCGGAAAGCAGGATTCAGCTATTTTTTATGCAGGTAAGTCATTGAATTTAGCTAAACAAAGCAGCTTCTACAATGATATTATTGAGGCTAACCTCTTTCTTTCAAAAGTTTATGAAAAAGATGATGTCAGGCAATCGCTTTATTATAGTAAGCAAGCTATTGTTTATAAAGACAGCCTGAATAGTTTGGCACAATCAACCACGCAGGAAGCTTTTACCAATTTTGATGAGCATGAACGGCAACAGGAAATTGAAGATGCAAAAACAGAATTTCAAAACCGTTCAAGAACAAACACCTTTTTAGGCATCACTTTTACATTATTGATTATTGCAGTTTTTTTATTCAGAAACAACAAGCTTAAGCAAAGAGCAAAAAAAAATATTGAAGGAGCTTATAATCAACTAAAATCTACACAAGCCCAGCTTATACAAAGTGAAAAAATGGCAAGCCTTGGTGAACTTACTGCCGGCATTGCGCATGAAATACAAAACCCGCTAAACTTCGTGAATAATTTTAGTGAAGTAAACAGAGATTTGATAAGTGAATTAGTTGAAGAAGTTGATGCGGGAAATACAGAAGAAGTAAAGTTAATTGCTAATGATATTAAAGCCAATGAAGAAAAAATAAATCATCATGGCAAACGTGCAGATGCAATTGTAAAAGGCATGTTGCAACATTCACGTCAAACATCAGGTATAAAAGAACCAACAGATATTAATGCTTTGTGTGATGAATATTTAAGATTAAGCTATCATGGCTTGCGTGCAAAAGACAAAT
>CAXSDU010000222.1:0-2289 GCA_964236165.1 uncultured Parafilimonas sp.
GTTGGTAATTTATTGATGTATAAACCGCAGCTTGATGCAACACCAACGATGTTTATTTGTGGCAATGATGATGAAGCAAAAAAACAGATAAAGGATATTCTTACAAAGTTCGGTTGGGAAACGGCAGACATGGGTAAAGCTGAAGCCGCACGTGCCATTGAACCCTTATGTATTCTTTGGTGTATTCATGGCTTTTTAAAGAACGACTGGATGCATGCATTTAAATTATTGAAGGCATAAATTCTTTTCTTATTTTAGTGAGCAAATTTTATTAATTTGAATTCAGCATTCCTGAACACTATTATCCTGCTCGGTTTAATGCAAGGCTTTATCATCAGCAGCCTGTTATTTTTTTCAAAGAAGAATAAACAATCAAACCGTTTATTGTCAATGTTGATTTTGCTGATGGCACTGGCAAGTTTTAATTTATACGCACAATATAAAAACTGCTTTAATTCACCAACCTTACAATTTCTTTCTAATTTAATTCCGCTGGTTATTGTAATGCCGTTTGGTCCGTTATTTTATTTTTATATTCAATCTTCGCTTGATTCAAATTTCAAAGTCACAAAAAGATTACGCATTCATTTTTATCCTGTAATTATTGATTTGATTCCTCAACTCACCGCGATTTTTTTTGTGCTTGGAGTGTTGACTGGTGTTTTAAAAAATCATCCGCAGCCATGGGGAAATTTTATTGATAACTATAATGTGTATGCAGATATTCCAAGATGGATGTCTGTAAGTTTTTATGTTTGGATGTCTGCGAAATATTTAAAAGCGTTCAAAGCAAAAAATAACGGCGCATTTAACGGACAAGCCAATAATTTTAAATGGTTGCAACAGTTCATTCGTGTGTTTTCTGTTTTTCAAACTATATGGTTTGTGTTCCTTATTCCTTATGTTATTCCAAAATATTCCAATAAACTGCTTGATAAGTTTGACTGGTACCCGGTTTATGTTCCACTTGCCATAATGATTTACTGGCTTGGTATCAAAGGTTATGCAATGTCCCAGGCTGAAAATATTGCCGTAAAAAAATCAGTAGCAGTTGGTTCAGCCTTATCTTCTGCAACAATTAATCAAACTATTGCTTCATTAAAGAAAGCAATGATTGATGAAAAATTGTATCTCAATCCAAATCTTAATTTAAATATACTCGCGGAACATACTGCAATCACACAAAAAACAATATCAGCTGTTCTTAACCAGCACATGAACAAGAGCTTTAATGAGTTTATAAATGAATACCGCGTTGAATGTTTCAAGCAAAAATTAATACAACCTGACATGGAAAATTTTACCATTGCCGGCGTTGCACTCGAATGTGGTTTCAGTTCCCAGGCAACTTTTCAAAGAACATTCAAGCAGATAACAGGCATGTCTCCTTCAGAATTTCGCAATGCTGCGTTACAGGTTCAGTAATCACCGCTCATTTCTTCCAAAACATTACTCAAATCACGGTTTTGAGCAGTGTTATTTTATGTTTTTGATTTGATGTGAAAGAAATTTGTGTCTTATTAAAAACTACTTCGTGAAAAAATTTTCTTTTCTTTTTTTCACCTTGCTGCAAATATTTTTCTTAAAAGCAAAAGCACAGGACAGTGCTGACACAAGAGTTTTTCAGCCTGCCGAAATGCAACAGGATTTTAATTATTTAAGAAATGCGTTAGAAAAAACGCATCCGGGTTTGTACATGCATCATACCGAAGAAGAGATGCAGTATAAAATGGATAGCTTGTATGCTTTACTCAATCAGCCAAAACCATTTTTTGATTTTTATAAAATGATTGCTTACTTAATTGCTGAAGTAAAATGCGAACACACCTATTGTAATCCTTATGGCGGCGATTACAGGCAACGTGCTGTGCAGTGGAAATTAATTCCTTTTCAATTATTTTTCAGAGAAGGCAAAGCTTACATGGGTGTTAACCGAACAGCAGACACAAGCATTCATTTGGGTGATGAAATTTTAACCATCAATCATTATCCTGTTGACAGCATTGAACATGTAATATTTAAATATCTCATATCAGATGGAAATATGGAATCAAGCAAAGAAGTTGCGGTTTCAAATCTTTCATTTAATCTCTGGTATTATACGTTTATTGAACAGCCGGATGCTTATGATATCGAATTTAAAAATGCACAGGGACAAATATTCTCACGTCACTTTGCTACTGATTTAAAGCTTGCCGAAAACAATAAACTTGCATTGCGCAATCCTGCTAACAAAGTAGTTCTTGAACAGGATAAAAAATATAGAAAATTAAAAAAGAATCCATGCCG
>CAXSDU010000223.1:0-2245 GCA_964236165.1 uncultured Parafilimonas sp.
ATTCTTTTGTGATTTTTTTTTCTGCAAAATGTTCACGGATATTTTCTGCAAAAAAACCCATTGTTACGGCAAGAAATATCATTAAGAATTCTAAAAAATATTCTTTGAAATTTTTCTTTTCTACATGAGGATGATGATGTACTTCCATATTAGTTGTTGGTTGATTGCCTGCCTGTCCGGCAGGTTATCAGTTAATGGTTCAGCAGCAGTTTTGTTTTCTTCTGTTGAAGGTGAATTATCGTCTGTTGGCTGATTTAGTTTTTCTTCTTCATTCATTACTTAACTCCTTTTCATTTTATGCCAAAAGAATGCAACGCAAAGCCCACGATTACATAAATGATTAATCTTATAATTCTTTGTTTTGTTGCTTCAGTCATAATTTATATACCCTTTTATATTTGTTATTCAAATCAATTATTTTTCAAGAAATGCCAGCACTTTATTTATAAGCGATATTCTTTTATTGGTGAAAGGATGGTCTGTTTGCCAAACCTTATAATCAAAATAATTATGGTTGTTGTTTTTTAATGTACCGGCTAATGCAGCATTCCTGTTATGTTCATCAAGCATAATTATTTGCTTGCCTGCAAGCGCTGAGGAATCATTTGCAATATTGTAATAAGAAAGATTTTGTATGACAGGCTTAAATATGTCTTCTACTGGTGTGTTTAAAACAAAAGTTTTTAAGCCATATTTAGGATCGTTCACTATTGTTTTCAATTGTTCAGCAGGTACCTTTTTAAGATCGGAATAAATATCCCAGGTAGACAGAGCAAATCCTTTTTTGATACCAGGCAATTGGGTTAATGCTTTTAAACAAACCCAGGCACCCATACTATGGCCAAACAAAACGATGTTGGAAGTATCAATATGCAGCGAGTCACTATATTTTTTACAGAAGGCAACTACATTAACAGCATCTTCTACGCAATTAGTAAAACTAAATTGCCCCTCGCTTCCCCATGAACCGCGATAGTCAAAATAAATAACATTCCAGCCATGTGCTCTTACAACCTGGGCCAGGTCAAGGTTTTTCTCATTGCCGGGGTAGCCGTGTAGTAATACTAATGTTGGATGTTTCTTTGCGCCATTAGGTTTATACATGTAAGCTGCCATCAATGAATTTCCTGATGGTATAAATAATTCGGCTGCGCCTGCCGGCGCATCTTTATCCCATTGAACATCTTTCAAAACTATAGAGTCTGATTGAGCTGAAGAGGTGTTTGCAATAAAGCAAAAGCAAATACTTGTAAAAAGGATGGTTATTTTTTTCATGATGTCTATTTTTAGTGTTTGGATGCAATGTTGTTTTTGTCTTCAATTTCCCGATCGCTTCTTCGCGGCAGCTAACCATATTTTATATATGTCTCAAGCCTATGGTTCTTGTTTTATGATTTGTTTTTGTCAACGGATTAAAATGCGTTGTTACAATATTGCCCAATGCTATTCATCTATTTTTTTGCAACATTTGAATTCGTTAATTTCTCAATCGTCTTCTTCGCTGCCGCTAATCTTATCGCTTTATTCTTCTCAATCATTTTTTCTTTTATCCAATGTTCGAGTTTATGATGTAAAGGAATTAGTAAAGAAGCAATAATTACAAGTGCCAGTAACATCAACACAGGTGATTCATGCGTGAAGTGTGCGAGCCATGGATGAATTAATAAATTGATAAATTCAAATACTACCAATAAACCAAGAATTCCAAAAAAGGAAATCAACCTTTCATTGGCAACAATACTTCTGCTGAATAATAAAAAAATAATGATGAAAGCGATAATACCAAAAGCGATTAATGCGAATTGAATGTTTTGATTGCGTTGATCCTCTGCCTGCATTTTTTCGTGTGCCAATTGTTGTTGCCGCAGATCTTCATCAAATGTCATTAACTGTACTTGCTGATTTGTTTTGTTGTTAAACAAAGAATCGTTGGCTGTTTTAAAAACCTTTGCATACTTCAAAGTACTGTCGCAATTGTTATTTTCATACATAGCTGAAAGCAGTTGTGCAGGTGCACTGCTTAAATAAAAGAAGGGCGAATTGTTTACAACGCCGATAGCTTTTCTTGCGTAATATTCTGTAGAATCTTTATTATTCTGGCTTTTATAATGTTGCGCCAAACCAGTATAAATAAGATTAAGATACCTGGCTTTAAATGGGAACTTGACGATCCTATCGATAGCCATGTTGTAATAACTAATGGCAAGTTGTGAATTACCTAACTTACTTTGAACGTTTGCCAGGT
>CAXSDU010000224.1:0-1205 GCA_964236165.1 uncultured Parafilimonas sp.
TTTTGATGAGCTAACGCATAGTCATCGTTGTAATCCACTCGACCCTCAAAACATGTTGGATATAACAGATGCAGTTGAATCAGCAAGAACGATTTTACTCGGTCTAAATCGCTCGTGGATAAAAAGGCAGGGCGAGTTCTTTGTGGAATCGCCTATTAATTTTTTAACGTCTGTAATTTGGTTTTTGCGAAAGTTTCAGGATGGTGAATATTGCACATTGCCTCATGCGATAGAACTCATGCAGGTTGATTACGACAAGTTGTTCACCGTGTTAAAAACAGAACCTGAAATTGAGGCTTATTTGAATCCGTTTATATCTGCTTACATGAATGATTCGATGGAGCAATTGCAGGGACAAATAGATGCAACAAGGATTGGTATTGCAAGGCTTTCATCACCCGCTTTGTATTATTCGTTATCAGGCAACGATTTTACTTTAGACATCAATAATCCTGATGCTCCGAAAATTGTCTGTCTTGCCAATAACCCGCAAAAGCAGCAAGTATATGGTGCTGTGCTTTCGCTTTACATAAGCCGCATGACAAAGATTGTAAATCAAAGAAGCAAGCTAAAAAGCAGTTTGATATTCGATGAGTTTCCCACGATTTATTTTAACGGCATTGATAGTTTGATTGCAACAGCACGCTCGAATAAAGTTGCCACCACCATAGCTGTGCAGGATTATAGTCAATTGAAGAATGAATATTCGAGAGAACAGGCAGAAGTGATCTTAAATATAATGGGCAACATTATTTCAGGTCAGGTAAGCGGCGATACTGCAAAATTTTTATCTGAAAAATTTGGTCGCATTATGCAGGACAGGGAAAGCATATCAATCAATAGCAATGATACTTCAATCAGCAAATCAAAGCAATTAGAGCAGGCTATTCCTGCATCAACGGTTGCAAGTCTATCAAGTGGTGAATTTGTCGGAATGGTTGCAGATAATCCAGACCAGGTAATCAATCTTAAATCATTTCATTCCAAAATTACAAATGACCATAACGCTTTGAAACAAGAAAGCGATGGCTATGTAAATATTCCGCAAGTTTGTAAAGTTGATAACGCAATTATTCAAAGAAACTATCAGCAAATAAAACAAGACGTTGAGGACTTAATTGAAAGCCAGATGCAACAAATATTGAATGACCCGGGAAAAGAAAGTATGGTAGTAAAAAAATGAAGTCGATTAGTTTTTCTTTGAA
>CAXSDU010000224.1:1215-2229 GCA_964236165.1 uncultured Parafilimonas sp.
GTCGCCCCTTGTTCCTCCAGCCCCGCTTGTGAGCACTTAATTGCGAGGCGAATACTTAACCACCATATTTTAACATAATAATAAAAATAACGTTGCTGAAGGTAAATGGGTAATAATTTTGGTTTATTATAAAAACAAATTAATTTAACGCCACAATCAACTCATCTATCCCTTAAATGTAAGTGAGATGGCGAAGCATTAATTATTCAACACCTTATACTAACATGCCTGATCCCATTAATTATTCACTTATTAATCATCAAGGTTCAAAAAGAATAGCGATCCACTTTGCATATAACAAAGAATGGAACGAACGAATGAATAAAGTAGGTGGCGCGAGATGGAGCAAAAGTTTACAGTGCTGGCATATACCTGACACATTTAACAATCGTAAAAAATGTGGGCTTGGACAAGAAACAAATTTAATTGTTCAAAGGCTTCCTCATACTTCAAAGATTGCTTCAACAGATGTTAGTGCAAACAACGCTGAACAATTACAAAATATATACACCAGCTTCAATTAAAAGCATACAGTTCTTCCACCATTCGTACTTATAAAAACGAATTCCTGCAACTGTTACAAAAAACAGGAAGTATAAACGTTCAGGATTTACAGCCTGAACATTTGCAACGCTATATGCTTTGGTGTGTGCGGCAAGGTTTAAAGGAAAATACTTTACACAGCAGATTGAATGCACTTAAATTCTACTTTGAGCAGGTATTACATAAGCATAAATTTTTCTTTGAAATACCACGTCCCAAAAAACCTTTGCAATTACCTAAGATTTTAGATGAATCTGAAATAAGAAGAATGTTTGCTTCTATAACCAATACAAAACACAAAGCGATTTTGTTTACTGCGTACAGCGGCGGTCTCAGAGTTAGCGAGGTGGTGAATTTGCGTGTACAGGATATAGACAGTAAACGAATGCAAATTTTTATTAAAAGAGCAAAAGGCAAAAAAGACAGAGTTGTAAATTTGAGCGTTTTACTACTGGATGTTTTAAGGCAGTA
>CAXSDU010000225.1:0-2180 GCA_964236165.1 uncultured Parafilimonas sp.
AAATAATTTTAAAACATCGTTAGAAACTATGCTTATAAGGTATTTTAATCTTGCTCTTAGTGTGTATTCATTTTTAAACATTAAAGCTTCTTCAATAAGTTTTTTATGCTTTTCAGGAATTACTTCAAGAATTTCCTTTTTGATATTATTCCAATCAGTGTGAGTAAAAGTTTCACCGCCAATAAATCTTCTATGAAATGTTTCGATTGCTTGAACAATCGTTAGAAAGTATATTTCTGAAACGATAGGTGTTTTTTTAAAGCTGTTGCCAATAATGAAAAGTATTGGTTCAAGCAAATCTTCAAACTTAAATAAATTTTGAATTATTGTATTAGCACTAATAATTGAAGAAATATTGTAGTTAAACAGCGTTCTATAATTGTCTTCTTTAAGTTCAGTAATATTTAATGCATGTTTTAAAAATATAAGTAATTCTATAGGTTCATTTAAATCATCGTCTTTAAGATTTACTTTAAAACTTGTGGGCTGAGTAAATCGGTAATAGCCTATACATAAAAAATAGCAAAACGAGTAAACATGTTTAAGCCAAGTATCAAAATGTTTTTTGATGGAAGAATTAAAAACAAGAATTGTGTCTTGTTCTAATACCCTATCAAATCTAGTTGTCCAAGAGTAGTAATGAATGAATTGAAATGAAAGAGAAGTTTGATTATCAATATCAATTTTTAAATCCGCAGGCTTTTTATATTCAATTTGAATATTTTGATAGTTATGGGATTGTACATCATTAAAACCAGATACATTAATCCAATTATTGAGATTTGGAATCTTACAGTAAAAATTGTCAAAACAAATATCATCAAGTATTAAATAGTGTTTGCCTTGAACAATAAAATTTGAGTAATACTTTTCATATGAATCACCTGTTTTTGAGTAAGAGTTTCGGTTTAGCATGAAACAATGTAATAAAGTGATTAGCTCGCCTTCAATACTATCACCAAGTATAATATCATATTCACGTTGAGTGTCAAAAAATCTTATAGGGTTTAAACTACCAATAAGTTCTAATGAGCATCCTTCCTCGTTAGTAAAAGTCAATGTTCCAAGTACTTTTTGTGAGGAGTTAGGTAAAAACCAATATCCTCTTTTGATAAATGAAATTTTATTATCCATATTGAGTATAATAGAATTATTAAAGATAAACCCACCACTTTAAAGGATAATAACGTTGCTACTTTTATGTTTACAAACTTCCAACCTCACTCAACAAAAACTTTTTCATCTCATCATCAAAACATAAACTTGCAATAATAAATTCATCAATCTCATCATCCGTTGGTGGCATATCAAACTCATAAAAGAACTGGTCTTCTTTTGTTGCGCGTATTTCATCAATGTTTACACTTAAAACATCAGCAATCATTTGCCTGAGTTATTTACACGTTACTGTTTTCATCGTACAACATTTAAAACAATTTCCCCTGCACATCTCCCGGTCTTTTAAACAACGAGCGATCAAGGCTCCAGTCTTCCGCGTTCATGCCATATAATTTTCCATACTTGCGGTATTGCTGCGCTACCAATTGTGCAATCGGTCCTTCACCACGCATACGCACACCCCAGCGTGTATCATTCACCTGCCCATCATGACTGTTCTCTATCAAATGCCAAACCTTATCAGCACGCTCTGTAAAATTTTTATACAACCAATCGCGAAATAAAAATTTTATGGCGCCATTCAATCTTATAAAAGTGTAAGCTGTAAACGTTGCGCCATTATCTCTTGCCGCTAACATTATACGTTGCATTTCATGTTCATTCAAACCCGGAATCATTGGTCCCATCATAATGCCCATACGCACACCGGCTGAACTTAATTCATTGATCACTTTTAATTTTTGTTTAGCTGTTGTAGTGCGTGGTTCCATTACGCGGCGCAGGTCTTCATTAAAAGAAGTTATAGAAACCATTGCCGAAACAATATTCTTTTTGCCCATTTCACTCAACACATCTTTATCTTTTAATATCCATGAGTTTTTTGTAAGTATGCCCACCGGCTGATTGAACTCATTACACACTTCCAGCATGCCGCGTGTTAAACGATATTTTTGTTCTGCAGGCTGATAACAATCTGTGTTGCCGCTTAACATCAATGGCGTGGCATCCCACTTTGGATGCATTAAAAATTTACGCAACAACTGCGGCGCATTTTTCTTTAC
>CAXSDU010000226.1:0-2179 GCA_964236165.1 uncultured Parafilimonas sp.
TTTCCTCTTCGGGAGTTATCATCGGAATCTTAGAGATTTCCTGCAGATATTTTTCGACTGCCTGCGAATCACGATTGGTAATTTGGGTAGCAATTTTTAGCTGCCTCATAACTGATTTTCCTTTATTGTTAGTGCTATAATACGCAAAAATTGTGCTTATAAGCTAGTTAAAGTTCCTAAAATTAAGAAACGGGCGGCGAAGTTACAAATCTTACAACGTATTTCCGCCTTATTTGTGTATATATATATCAGAATTAATTAAATTCTAGAAAAATATAAATCTTCTATTTAAATATTTCTCACTTAAAATTTCATAATTTTTATGTTTTTTCGATTTTCTATATTAATAGTTCTAACTTTTTATCAAGTTTACTTAAAGCTCGCAAGCAAATCTTCGCAATATTTCTCTTTTATTAACCAGTTAACTAGCATTAATTTCGGTAAATGTGTACAAATACAAGACTTCATAAATTAAAGCAACACACTCATATTATTCTGGGAACGACAATATTGTAGTCGTTATAATACAATTGCTTTGCTGCTATTCTTTAGAACTAAATTTGATTTGTAAGACTAAAAAATATTATATAAGTGCTTACATAAATTATATAACCGCTTATACATTTTATTATTTTTTAACATTAATGATTGCTTTGCTGATTTAATTTAATGTAGATTTGCGGCGCCAACTTGATAAGATTTACACTGAAACAATTTGTAATTCGAATAAGCACTAACTCACGTTTCGCCTGCCATATTAATTATTTTGATAACTAAAAAATGATAACTATGGAACAGGAATTAAACAATTCGAAAGTGTATCTTGAGCATAAGGAAATGAATGAACTTTTTACAGAAGTAAAAGAAACTTTGGCAAAAGATGTTATTAATGCAACTAATGATAAATCTTTCGGTACAACTGATCTTTGGAACATTCAACGTTCAAAGAAAAGGTATTTGAGAAGATCAACATTGTAGAATTAAATTATAAAAGGCGATAAAATTTATCGCCTTTTATTATATTAGATTATTCATTAAATATCAATCTTTGCATACTTAGCATGCGTTTCAATAAAAATTCGGCGCGGTGCTACCTCATCTCCCATTAACATACTAAATACTTCATCTGCATTAGCAAGACTTTCAATAGTTACCTTTCTTAATGTTCTGCGTGCAGGATCCATCGTGGTTTCCCATAATTGATCGGCATTCATTTCTCCCAAACCTTTGTAACGTTGCACATGCACGCCATCTTCTTTACCATTACTCAACTTAACAATAAGATTTTTACGCTGATCTTCATCAAAAGCATATTCTTGTTCTTTACCTCTTTTTACAAGATATAAAGGTGGTTGTGCGATATATACATATCCTTGCTCAACCAGTTCTTTCATGTAACGGAAAATGAATGTTAATATTAGTGTTGCAATATGCGAACCGTCAACATCAGCATCCGTCATAATTATTAATTTATGATAACGAAGCTTTGCCACATTAAGCGCCTTCGGATCTTCTGCCGTACCAATAGTTACACCCATTGCAGTGAAGATGTTGCGTATTTCTTCATTCTCATAAATCTTATGCTCCATTGCTTTTTCTACATTGAGAATTTTCCCACGCAAAGGAAGAATTGCCTGGTAACTCCTATCTCTGCCTTGTTTTGCAGTTCCGCCAGCACTATCTCCTTCTACTAAATACAATTCGCATTTTTCAGGATCACGCTCACTGCAATCTGCAAGTTTGCCAGGTAAACCGCCACCACTTAAAACGGTTTTTCGCTGAACAAGTTCACGTGCTTTTTTTGCAGCAACCCTTGCCTGCGCTGCAAGAATTACTTTACTAATTATATTCTTTGCTTCTTTCGGATTTTCTTCAAGATAAGCTTCCAGTACACGTGATACTGTTGTTTGTACCACACCACTTACTTCACTGTTTCCAAGTTTTGTTTTTGTTTGTCCTTCAAATTGCGGTTCCGGAACTTTTACAGAAACAATAGCGCTCATGCCCTCACGAAAATCATCACCTTCTACTTCAACTTTGGCTTTTTCAAAAAGATTATGTTTATCACCATAACTTTTGAAAACTCTTGTTATAGCCGTTCTAAAACCGGTTACATGCGTGCCCCCTTCAATAGTATTAATATTATTTACGTAAGAAAAAATATGCTCTTTAAAATCAT
>CAXSDU010000227.1:0-2110 GCA_964236165.1 uncultured Parafilimonas sp.
ATGCTGCGCATTGACTAAATACACTTCAAGGCCATTGTGTATAAGCATTGCATACAGCGGCTTCCAGTAAACGCCGGTGCTTTCCATAGCTACTGTGTCAACACCACATTTTTGCAGCCACACAACGATCTCTTTTAAGTCGCAGGTCATAGCGCCGAATGTGCGCACAGATACATCATCCCTGCCTGGCGGAACTGCAACAGCATGAATAGTGCTGCCAATGTCAATGCCTGCAGCATTACCATTTAGTACAGGCATGTTGACGAATTGATTTTTCTTTGTTTTTGTTTGTTTCTTTTCCATAATAAATTTTTAAATAACCTTCTGCCTTCAGTCATAAGTGTCTACTCTTCTATAAGGGGTCTTTGAATGCCCCAATTTGAAACATACAGTGCCGGAAGTACCAGACTACACTAATGGTTTTTAGCAACCATTGCCAGCTCAGGTTTTACTGCAAAAGGATATTTGAATTTACCACAGCAACAGGTTTAAATCAATTACACGTTCTCGTAGAGTTATTATATGAGAAACATTAGCCTTGCTGATTGGATGACTAACGAATACAGCTTACAGCAATCTATTTTTGTTCGACACTTTTAAAGACTGCTTATGCCGAAGCTTTCCGAAGTTCATAACCCAATCATTTAAGTCTTTGTAACCATTATATAAACTGCTTTCATCTTTATACTTAAGCGAACGCTTTGATGCAATATCAAGGCATTTCTTACCTGCTTCATCACGGTCTAAATACAAGTGAATGTGCTCATGCTTTTCCATTAACAGCGCGCTTCTTTCAAAAAAAGCAAGTGAATTAAGTACCAGAAAATCTGTCAGTGGATGAATTTGATTTTGATAAATCGTTTGATAGCTTAAGAAGTCAAAAAAGCCTTCAAAGACGGAAATGTTTTTTGCTTGTTTTGCTGCTTGATTTTGCTCTTCGATGTCATTCTTTAAATGACTTTTTAAAATGCTTTTTAAGACATCATTTTGTGATACAATTGAAGGCTGATTCCAAAGTTTTTTAGCGTCTTTTTTCTCTCCATTTATTAATTTATTTGAAGCACTAAAAACAGTCTTTTTTGTTTCTGTTTTTGTATCAAAATTTTGTTCATAAGTGTTGATGTAACTAACATACTTTGGTGAGCTGCTGAGCTTAAAAAAAGAGTTCCTTAATTCATATCCTCCGGCACTGTTTTTAAAACCGATTGCAGTGTGTTGTGTGTCTTTGTTACTGAACTTAAATGTTACTTCATAACAGTAGCTGTCTGCAATGTTTTTATCAATTCTTCTTTGCTTTAAATAGCGGCAAAGCACCATGTCTGTAATGGGTTGCTTTGCGGCTATAATTTCTATAGCCGTTTCTGCTGCATCCCTATGATTTATTAAACTATTTTCATGCAGGTGAAATGGCGGTCTTTGTTGATTACTTGTTTCTGGATTTTCAATGTTATTATTACCATCAAATAATTCCTGTTGATGTACTTCAGGTAAGATAATAGAACCAGGTGTTTCAGTTGAGATAAATCGCTTCTGTGGTTTTTGTTGATAGGATGATAATTTTTGCAAAGCTCTTGATACACTGAAATTAAAATATTGCATTACAAAATCAACTACAGTACCTCCTTTTCCTGCACCATGATCATACCATACATTTTTATTTCGGTCTATTTTAAATGACGCTTCTTTTTCACTTCGTGACGGTGATACATACCAGTAATTATTGCCCCTGATTTTTGTTGGTGTAAACCCTAACGAAAATAAATATTCCACCAGGTCAAGCTTGTTGCCTTCTTCACATTTCATGACGCTCTTTTTAAATTAATTGATTAATCTTTTGTCTCTACTGCAGTAGCAGTTTCATGCGTTCGTATCATGGCTTCGATATCTGCTCTTAGAAAATATCTACGTGATTTGATCTTAAAGCTCTTGATTTTATTTTGTCGTAACCAATCGTAAAGTGTTGGTTTAGATACCTGGAATACTGCACATACATCGCTTAGTTTTAAAAGTGCTTTTTCAGGAAGGTGGTCTGTAGGTGATGGCTGAAATGGTCGATTGATTTTTTCATTAACCACTTCTTCAATTGTTGATCTGATCTGTTTCCAGAACT